>JBBSSE010000199.1:0-5756 GCA_038242375.1 Chitinophagales bacterium | reverse complement strand
TATTTCCAATTTTTTAATTGAAGAAAAGATGCCCAACAACTGGGTAGATGTGCGGAAAGTGCTTAAAACAGACAATACTTTCAGGGATGGAAAAATGAATTGGGAACTGACAGATACGCTCATCCGCAAAGAAGTGGAACCCCTTTTTATTGAAACCAATTTTGTAATCACACAGGGATTTATTGGAAGTGATGGAGAAAATAACTGCACCACTTTGGGCAGGGAAGGAAGTGATTATACAGCAGCTATTTTTGCGAAAATATTAAAGGCTGAAAGTGCCACGATCTGGAAAGATGTAGATGGGGTAATGAATGGTGATCCGCGTGAATTTCCGGATGCGATTGTGTTGGAAAATTTAAATTATAAAGAGGTTATTGAGATGGCTTATTATGGAGCGCAGGTCATTCATCCAAAAACTATAAAACCACTCCAGAATGAGAACATTCCTCTTTATGTAAAATCATTCATTAATCCTCAACTACCCGGCACAGCCATTACCGGAGAAAAAACAGGCAAACTACCGCCGATGATCGTGTACAAACGAAACCAGGCAATGATCACCTTAGAATCGATTGATTTTACTTTTGTAGAAGGAGAACCTATTAATATATTGCACCGCATTTTGGACTCTTTAAGGCTCAAACCGAATCTTACGCAAAACACGGCCATCAGCCTGTTAATATGTGTGGATGATATACCCGAAAAAACTGCGCAAATCGCGCTTGAATCATCCGAGATTTTTATGGTGCAGATACGCAAAAATCTGACCCTTCTCACTATAAGACATCATACTCCGGAAATAATTGAGAAACTTACAAAAGAAAAAGTAATTGTTTTGCAACAAAAAACAACCGAAACCATACAGTTATTGATCTCTAATGATTAATCGAAGAGGTAATTTCCTTTTTGGTCTACCATGATTAAGGGTAATTCTTTGTTTTTTTCAAAATAATCAAAGGCGGTTTTTAACTGAACGAAAAAGCCTGCGAGGGAAGGATTTATTTTGATAATCCCATCCAGGTAATCAGCGGATTTTTGGGAATTGTACCTGATCGGGAAAATGTGTACAGGAATGAATTCCTGGCCGGCTGCTTTTGCATAAGCTGTAAGAATGTATATCTCTTCCACATCACTGTCATTTACAGAAACACAGCCAATAGACACACAGCTTCCGTGTATATAGATCCCATTTCCCGGTCTTAATGAATCGCTAAGGATTCTATCAGAACTATTCGGATAATTTAAACCGAGGGATAAGTGATAAGCACTTCTTGGATTAAACTCATTAATATAATAAAAACCTTCGGGAATTTGAAAATCACCCTGTAATCTTTTTGGCCCCATCGTGCCACTCTGCATACAAACGCGGTAGGTTTTGAAAAGCTGGTATTTATCTTTTAGATTATTCTTTACCCAAATTTCCAATTGAGAATCAAATTTGAAACTCCGGATGTACACATATTTTGCCGGCCATTCCAGTTTTTTCTCTTCAAATTGTTTCTGTAGAAGGGCTTCTTTATTAGAAAAAGCATTCGACACCCGGAAAGAAGATTTCTGGGTTTGAAGAAAATTACTTTGCGCATTGCCGATCAAGAAACTGGCAGTAGATAAAAGAAAGGTGAAAAGATATTTAAACAGGGATTTTGACATTTTAAAAAGGTGATGGCGGTACTGATGAACCGTAAATTTAATTTATAAATTGAATGCGAACTAAAATGATTGACTTCTTAACGTATTTTTTATAAAATGGCCGACATAAAAGTCAGCCATTTTTTTATGATATCAATTCTTTCAAATTATAAATTTCCGCGCTCATCCTGTTCTCTTTCTATCGCCTCAAATAAAGCTTTAAAATTTCCTTTACCAAAACTTTTTGCTCCTTTGCGCTGAATAATTTCAAAAAACATCGTTGGCCTGTCCTGCAGAGGTTTAGAAAAGATCTGGAGTAAATATCCTTCCTCATCTTTATCGATCAGAATTCCTAATTCGCTCAGAGGCTTCAAATCTTCATCTATGTGCCCCACTCTATCCAGAACGGTAGCGTAATAACTTGCAGGAATCTTTAAGAACTCAATTCCTCTTCGTTGTAATTCAGAAACCGTTTCAATAATATTATTTGTTGCGATGGCCACATGCTGGCATCCTTCCCCATCATAGAATTCGAGGTATTCTTCCACCTGGCTTTTCTTTTTACCTTCTGCCGGTTCGTTGATCGGAAATTTCACAAAACCATTTCCATTGCTCATCACCTTGCTCATCAGTGCAGAGTATTCTGTAGAAATATCATTATCATCGAAACTTAGAATATTTCTAAAGCCCATTGTTTTCTCATAAAAATCCACCCATTTATTCATTTGATTCCAACCTACATTTCCTACGCAATGATCAACATATAAAAGACCTGTTTCAGCTGGATTGTATAATGATTTCCATTTACGAAATCCGGGCATAAATACGCCGTTATAATTTTTTCTCTCGATAAAGAGATGCACGGTATCGCCATAAGTATGAATTCCACTCATCACCACTTCTCCATTATCATCCTTATGTGTTACAGGTTCCATGTAGCTTTTAGCACCACGGCTGGTGGTTTCTTCCCAGGCACTTGTTGCGTCTTCTACTTTTAATGCAAGCATTTTCACACCGTCACCATGTTTTGCAATATGATCTGCTATTTCATTTCCGTTACGGATTGGGGTGGTCAAAACAAAGGTTAATTTGTTTTGTCTGATAACATAGCTTGCGCGATCTTTCACACCTGTTTCAGGTCCTGCATAAGCGAGGGATTGAAAACCAAATGCTGTTTTATAAAAATGGGCAGCCTGCTTGGCATTACCTACATAAAATTCTACATAATCTGTTCCCATTAAGGGTAAAAAATCTGTATCCTGTATTTTATCAGCCTGTGGCTTTAATGTTGATGCTTCCATAATTTATTATTTATCCAAAGGTAAATAAATTGAATCCGCTAACCCAAATTTCAGGCAAACCTTATACAAACGGCAACTTCATGTATTTTCATACCTAAAATATAGTTGAAAAATTACCAAAACTAAATCCTTTTTTTGGCAGGATTTATGCAAGGTTTGGAATATTCAAATAAAAAATATTCTATAGTATAAATAACACGGAATTACCTGTTTATAAATGTTCATTCTAAAAATAAAAAAACTCAAATGAAAAAAATACTCAATCTTATTTTAGTAGCAAGCACGATGCTTTTCCTGGTAAATTGTTCGTCTTCTAAAAATGCAACAGATTTAAAAACATCCACTGGAAATCTTTCCGGATTATGGACTGTATCTGACATTTCGGTGGATCTTCCTTCGGGATTTAAAGTATCTGATGTATTTGACGAGGCACCCTACCAGGATTTTATGAATAGTCAATGGGATTTAAAAAGAAATGGCAAAGGTTCCTACACACTCAGCAACGGAACAAAGAGAGATATTTACTGGAGTGTTTATGGAAAGGGCGCGGATGCTCAATTTCAATTTAAAAAACTAAACGGAGAAAAAGCACGTAATGTGGATGATGGCTATCGTTTGATGATAGACAATGTAAGCAACAACAGTTTTGTAGCTAAAACACCCATAGATATTGGCAGTGGCGGCACAGGATACATTACATATACATTTACAAAATAGTACTGACCCGGTTAATTATTATTCCATTATAGGTTTTATCTTATTAAACTTCTCCTGTAAAAAGGAGGAGTTTTTTTTGTCTATCTTATTCAATCATCTCTCGTTCGCGTCACCTGTTCCCGTTTTTATTTCAGAAAGTGCAAACTTTTCCTTTCATTCAAGCGTTCAATTAAAAACCACTACCATTAAAAACTCCAGAACATTTATCTTGCACAAATATTTTTACTTTAAAATTTCAATACAATAAACGATGAAAAAAGCAGGTATACTTGGTGGTGGACAATTAGGAAGAATGCTTTTACAGGTGGCGGCAAATTATCCTGTAGAAACATATGTAATGGAAAATGACATGGAGTGCCCGGCTGCGCATTTATGCCATCATTTTACAAAGGGAGATATTACAAATTATGAAGACGTATACCAGTTTGGAAAAAACCTGGATTCTATTACCATAGAAATTGAATCGGTAAATGTAGAAGCACTTAAGAAACTGGAAGCAGAAGGTGTAAAAGTATATCCAAGCCCCGCAGCTTTGGAAATTATTAAGAATAAAATTATTCAAAAACAATTTTATGAAAAACATGAAATACCCTCCTCAAAATTTATCATTACAGAGAATCAGCGTGAACTGAATAATCATTTATCTTTTTTACCGGCAGCGCATAAACTTGCATTGGGCGGTTATGATGGAAAAGGAGTTCAGCTCCTTAGAAAGGAAAAAGATATAGGTTCAGGTTTTGATGAAGCTGCAGTTTTAGAAAAACTTGTCGACATAAAAAAGGAATTAGCCGTTATTATTGGCATTAATGAAAAAGGAGATACTGCTATTTATCCCCCCGTGGAAATGATGTTCAACCCTCAACTTAATTTATTGGAGTACCAGGTTAGTCCGGCTGCCATAAGTGAGAAAATATTATGGAAGGCAGAAGCCATAGCATTAACGGTGGTCAAGAATCTTAAAAGTGCAGGTATATTTGCAGTAGAACTTTTTGTAGATATTGATGATAATGTTTTAGTAAATGAAACGGCACCAAGAGTGCATAATAGCGGGCACCATACCATAGAGGCTAACTTTTCTTCCCAGTTTGATATGTTGTGGAGAATTATGCTTGATTATCCATTAGGAAATACAAAACCGATTATGAATTCTGCCATTGTAAATATTATTGGTGAAGAAGGATATAAAGGAAACGCGATTTATGATCATTTAGAAGAAGTATTAGGAATTGACAACGTGTTTGTTCATCTGTACGGAAAAAAAGAAACAAGACCAGGAAGAAAAATGGGGCATGTAACAATACTCAGTAATGAGCGGCAACATTTGATACATATAGCCAACCGGATTAAGAAGACATTAAAAGTTATTGGAGATATAACTATCAAGAGTGAATAATTCCCGATTTAATTTTTATCAATTTTTGCCGGTAATATCAATAATGACCGGTGCAGTTCCCTGCATTATGAGAAAATATTCCCCAGCCTTATCCTGAAATCATTTTAAAAGAAGGATTTTAAAATGTTTAACGTCTAAACATAACTGGTTTAAAACTGAAATTAAATATTGAATATGAAGAAATGGAAAGTGATTGCAGGTATATTTTTTTTATTTACCATGAACTCCTGCGCGGATAAAACCGAAAAAATCAGTCCAAAAAATAATAAGGGTCCTGCATCGGCCGCGCCTATGCCTGTGGAAGGATATATCGTAACTCCTTCCGTTTTAAATGCAAATGTATTAGTGGCAGGAACGCTGTTGCCTTTTGAACAAACAGAAATTCATCCTGAAGTTGCGGGCAAAGTGGTCGCGCTTTCTATCCGGGAAGGAACCTTTGTGAAAAAAGGAACATTGCTGGTAAAATTATTTGATGATGATTTGCAGGCCCAGTTAAATAAATTAAATGTTCAATTAAAAATAGCCCAAAAAACACAGGAGCGCCAGGATGAATTATTAAAGATCGGCGGGATTAGCCAGCAGGATTTTGACCTAAGTATTCTAAGCGTGAGTACTATAAAAGCGGATATGGAAATTTTGCGTGCCGCTATCAACAAAACGATTATTCGTGCGCCATTTGATGGCACACTTGGTTTTAAAAATATAAGTATGGGAGC
>JBBSSE010000198.1:0-5758 GCA_038242375.1 Chitinophagales bacterium | reverse complement strand
CTTTGGCTGCACTAATAAATCTTCGGTATTTTTATTAAAGTAATCTATGGTTAGGTTGAAACTTTCGTTGAACAATCCCAGGTCAAGGCCTATATTGGTTTGGGTTGTTGTTTCCCACTTAAGATGATTATTTCCGTAACGACGCTGCGCAATTCCGGGAACCAGGCTTGTATTGGTACCCCCAATATCATAAGTGGTATTATAAAGATCCAGCACAAAAGAAGAGTATGCGGCATATGGCGCTATTTCCTGGTTGCCCGTTTGTCCCCATCCAAAACGTAGTTTCATATTACTAATGAAGGGATACTTATTTTTCATAAAATCTTCTTCAGATAAACGCCATCCCAATGAAAATGCCGGGAAAACCTGCGTATTAAATCCATCGGCTAATTTAGATGAGGCGTCCCTGCGCACAGTTGCTGAAACAAGGTATTTATCATCAAAAGAATAATTCACTTTCCCGAATAAGGAAAACAAAGTAGACATCAAACCCGAGCCACTGTTTTTTGGAAGACCTTGCCCTGCATCAAGGTAGCGGCCATCTAAAATATTTACGGGAAAACGGTCTCTGTAAGCTGTGAAAAATTCTGCATAGTAACGAATCGCTTCTGTACCCGCCAACACATCTACCTGATGTTTATTAATTCTTTTAGAATAATTGGCAGTGTTAGCCCATGTCCATGTTTTAGACACATTATTCTCTGTCGTAAGATTGCTGATTGCCTGGCTGGTAATGGGGCCTTCATTATAGCTTGAACTAAAATTTTTGATGTTATAAGTATTGTAATCAAGTGCAAAGCTTGTTTTTATTTTAAGGTCTTTCATTACGGTCACTTCAGCGAATATATCGCCCAAAGCCCTAAGCGTTTTTCCAACATTATCTTTATTATAAAAGAGCGCTGCTACCGGGTTCCGGATATCATTCAATCCACTAACAGGGCCAGCGAAGTTTCCATTAATATCATGAACATTACTTAAAGGATGTGCTTTGTAGGCATCCCCTGTGATTCCACCAATTGCCAGGTTTGTATTGGCACCCGTTTTTTCCGAATATGAAATCCCGATATTTTCACCAATTCTGATTCGGTCCAAAATACTATAATCGGAATTCAGGCGAACTGAATAGCGTTTAAAATCTGTATTTCTCAATATGCCGTCCTGATTGTAATAACCGACTGAAAATGCCTGCCTCGATTTATCATTACCACTGGTTAACATCAGGTTGTGTGTTTGAACTGCGGCAGGGTGATACACATCATTGAACCAATCTGTATTACCTGCACGGATAGTTTGGGTAGCGTTCAAAAACTCCGGGATAACCGCTGTGGCTCCATTACCGTAAAGCGCATTTGAGGGAGCAATGCCATCATTTTTGAAAGCCTGGAATAAGGCATCACCAAATTGTTGTGCATTTACCAGTTTCGGAAGATTGGCCACCTGCTGAACACCCACCATTCCATTGTAGTTCAGTTGAGTCTTTCCCCGTATTCCTTTTTTTGTTGTAATAATTACGACACCGTTTGCCGCTCTTGAGCCATAAATGGATGCGGAGGAAGCGTCTTTCAAAATCTGCATCGACTCGATATCGGAAGAATTGATCATATTGATACCCGAAGTAGTAGGAACGCCGTCAATAATATATAAGGGATCATTGTTTCCAATGGTGCTGAAACCGCGGATTCTAACAGAAACTCCACCGCCTGGCTGTCCGTCAGCAATCACATTTACGCCGGCTGCTTTTCCCTGTATTGCCTGATCGATACCCGCAATAGGAACTGTTTTCGCTTCACTCAAATCAATAATAGACACCGCGCCAGTCAGATCCTTTTTCTTTTGTGTGGTATAACCAGTTACCACAATGTTATCTAAAGTGCTGCTGGTTTTTTTTAGAACAATGTTGACTTCAGTGCGGCTGCCTATGGGCACCTCAACTGTTTTGTATCCACTGAAAGATACTTCAAGTATTTCCTTATTCCCTTCCTGGACCATAATGGTGAAAGATCCGTTAGCATCAGTTTGCGTTCCCACATTTGATCCTTTTAATTTCACCGTAGCACCTTCTAATGCCGTTCCGTCCTCATCTGTTATTTTTCCCTGCACAGGATGCTGGATGTTCCCTGGTATTTTTTCCAAGCTTTGGTTTTCAGGTTTTATTTTTTTTGATGAAACCAGGTAAAATTGATTTCTTATTTTTTCATACGTTAAACTAAAAGGCGTAAGCGCCTTTTGCAAAGCATCTTCCGGTGATAGAAAATTGGAAACATTGAGCGAAAGGTTTTTATCCTTTACCAGCCCGCTGGGGTAGGCGATAGAGACATCAAACCTGTTTTCAATTTGAACCAATACATTTTTAAGTGAACTTTCTTCCAGGTTATTTTCCTTAGGAATCTTCATGAAATGGGATCCATTGGTAGCAAGATCCTGCGCTTTGGCAGGTTGCGCAAAAGAAAACCACGCAAAAAAACACATAAAGAGCATCAGCAGTTTTGTTTTCATGTTTTTAATTTTAGTTATTAAGAGTTTATTATATAAATTTTATGTTTTACCATTTTCTCCCTCATTTCTCTACCCATATTTCATTGTCCTTTTTCTGAAAACGCACATTAAATACTTTTCCAAACTGCACCAGCATGGTATCCACATTATAAATGATCGGCATGGAACCTGAGATCTTACTGCTGAACAAAGTTGAATCACGGATAATGAGCTTTTCCCCAAATACCTGCTGCATAAATGTAGTTACCTGTGCCAAAGTATAATTATTCATCATTAATTTTCCGGAAGCCCATGAATCAAACTTTTCGGGCGCTACCTCTCTTTTTGAATAATCCCCAAACTTCTTATTGTAACTCACCATTTCACCTGGTTTAAGATACAATTGGGTTTTCCCGCGCGCATCCCCTTCATCAATCTCCACTTTAATACTTCCTTGTTGCAAAACCACCGCAATTTGATTTCCCCTGCTATTTACATTGAAGCTGGTGCCCAACACTTCTACCGATACCTTATCAAACGTATGAACAATAAATTTTCTATTATCCGAAGTATGTATTACATGAAAAAAGGCTTCACCATCTATCCATACTTCCCGGTCATTGTTCTCTTTTTCAGAATAAACCAAATGGGAGTTAGCATTTAAAGTCACTTCAGAACTATCAGGCAGCAGTAGCTTTTTTACTTCACCAAATCCGGCGTGTGAACTAAAGGAAATTGTTTTGGCAGCTATGCGATCTGATTTTAACCAAAAAACAGAAAGAACCATTAATCCTATAAAACCGGCAGCAACGGCGTATTTCCATTTTTTATACGGGGTATTCATTTTAAGCGATACCGGTATATCCGAAACTGCTTCAGCTTCTACTTCATCAATTTTATCCCAAACAGATTCCCATAGAACTTCTTTCTCTTTATTTGAAAGTGTATAAGATTGAAACACCATTGATCGCACTAATTTTACCGCATCATTTATCGCATCGGCTTTTTGGGGGTGCTGCTGAATCCATAACTCCCAGAAATACTTATTCTTTATATCAGGATGAAACACCCAATTCTGGAAATTTTCATCAAGAGTAAAATCCCGAACGGTATAAAATTGATAATCTTTCAATGCCAGTTGACTGTTTTATATACATAGAGACATTGTTGACAAAAACCTCATCAGTTTTTGTCTTTTATTTTTTAAATAAGAATGAGAAGAGAACGAATGAGGTTTAATTATGGATTTTGATCAATAGTAAAAGCAGGAAAAACGTGTTTTTCAAAAGGCCAACCGCCTTCGAAATTAGGTTATATACCGACTCCACTTTCATAGACATCAGTTTAGCTGTTTCGTCATAAGAAAGATTTTGGTAAAAGCGCAGATAAATAGCTTCCCGCTGCCGGCGACTCAGTGTAGCAATTCCCTTGTGAAGCAGGTATAGATGCTGCTGGTAAGTTTCACCTTGTATAATATCATCCTCACGTGGCGGTATCAATTCAAAATCAAAAGAATCAAATACCGTTTCTGTATAATTTCGTTTGGATTTTTGCAAAGAGCGTAATAAACGGCGACGAAGAGAGGCTATTAAGTAATACTTGACATTTTCGACGTTACTGCTAATTTGCTCACGGTCGAGCCATAAGGTTTGAAACAGATCCTGTAAACAATCTTTAACTCTCTCTGAGTCACGGCAAAAATGCATACCATACTGGTAAAGATGATCTATGTGCCCCCTGTAAATAACGGACAGTGCTTCACGGTCACCTTTGCAAAATTTCTCCCAAAGCCCTTCGGAAGAAGAGGTAATTGACAGTTGACCCGATTTTTCAACAGCGTTAGCTTCCTTCATTTTTTTACTTTAATATACAGTTAATAGAAGTTTTGGCAGGAGGAAGAAAAATTATAGTACTAAAATACTTTCAATTAATTATCAGCATTCTTACTTTAGAAATATAGGAGTAAGATAGGGAATTAAATTGAAGCAGGCAGGTGCAAATATATGGAGGATCATGCTTTAGGAAGTGTTTTTAAGGTACACACAATGTTATTCAGGAAAATTCTTCGGTAGCATAAATCGGCGAAAATCAAGAGGTTTAATGTCATTAAGAATTACATTCAAGTACGTCCGCTTTTCATTTTCAAAATTAATACGAGTTTGGAAGTTGTGTGCTTTTTAAAACAATTCAGAATTTCTTCAGAATCATTTTGTAATTTTTCAAAAAAATATTTTGAAAATCCTGATAATTGAAGATGAAAAAGACCTGAGTGAAAGCATATGCGCATATCTTTCTGTTCAGGAATACCATTGTGAGGTGGCAGATAATTTTAAAACAGCCATGAATAAAGTTGACTCCTGCGATTATGATTGTATTTTACTGGATATTACTTTACCGGATGGGAATGGCCTGAAAATTCTTCAGAATTTAAAGGAAGATAAAAAAACAGATGGCGTACTAATCATTTCCGCTAAAAACTCTTTGGACGATAAAATCGAAGGATTGAACCTTGGTGCCGATGATTATCTGACAAAACCATTTCACCTTTCTGAATTAAATGCCCGAATTGCAGCCATCATTAGAAGGAAAAAATTTGAAGGAAACAGTATTATTGAGTTTAATGACCTCCGGCTCGATACACAAAGTAAAATAGTAAGTGTACATGGTAAGCCTTTGGAAATCACTAAGAAAGAGTATGAATTGCTTTTATATTTTCTGTCAAATAAAAGAAGAATTATTTCGAAAGAAGCAATTACAGAACATCTTTGGGAATATGATTTAAGCGGAAATTTTGATTTTATTTACACCCATATAAAAAATCTCCGCAAAAAATTGCTGGAGGCCGGGGCAGGGGATTATATTAAATCAGTTTATGGAATGGGTTATAAATTCACTGACCAATGAAATTAATTGCGAAGTATAACCGGCTGACCATTCCGGTAATTATTGGAGTCTTCCTCGTAAGCAGTTTTGCTTATTATTTTATCATTCATTTTGTTTTGATCAGGCAATTAGATAAAGATCTGGAAGTAGAAAAAAAGGAAATTATCCGGCATGTTTCGAAAACAGGTTCACTTCCCGAAACCTCGAACTTTAAAGACCAGATAATCCAATTTCAGCCAACAGAATTAAATACTCTGAAGAAGGTTTATTATACTGAAGAGATATTTAATCCGGAGGAAAATGAACAGGAAACCTTCCGCAAAATAGAATTTCTGATCCGGGTAAAAGGGCAGAATTATATTGCCGGTGTTTTAAAATCCCAGCAGGAAACAGAGGATAT
>JBBSSE010000197.1:0-5778 GCA_038242375.1 Chitinophagales bacterium | reverse complement strand
GTTACTTCAACACCACAACGATCACAAACAATTCCTTTATAACGGATACGCTTGTATTTACCACAAGCACATTCATAATCTTTTACCGGCCCAAAAATTCTTTCACAAAACAAACCATCTCTTTCCGGCTTGTATGTGCGATAGTTAATTGTTTCGGGTTTTAAAACTTCGCCATAGCTTCTTTCCAAAATAGAATCCGGAGAAGTAAGGCCTATGGTGATTTGAGAAAACGTAGAACGGGGACGATTTTCTTTTCTTGTCATATTGTTGTTTATTCTTTGAGCCGTCAAGCTACCAGGTTTCAGGCTGGTAGCTATTGGCACGTTAAATTTATTTTTTCAAAATACACGCTGCATGAAGCAGCTTTCAGCCGAAAATTACTTATTCAAACTTGAGGTCTAATCCCAATCCTCTCAACTCATGAACCAATACGTTGAATGATTCAGGAACGCCGGGTCTTGGAATATTGTCGCCTTTCACAATTGCTTCATAGGTTTTTGCTCTTCCGATAATATCATCCGATTTTAACGTCAGCAATTCCTGAAGAATGTTTGATGCGCCATAAGCTTCCAATGCCCAAACCTCCATCTCACCAAATCTTTGTCCACCAAATTGAGCTTTACCTCCTAACGGCTGTTGTGTAATTAAACTGTATGGTCCGATTGAACGGGCATGCATTTTATCATCAACCATGTGGTGAAGCTTAATCATGTAGATAACTCCGACCGTTGCTTTCTGGTCAAAACGATCTCCCGTTTCACCATCATACAAATAGGTGTGTCCGAATGTAGGTAAACCAGCTTTTTCAATTTCATCGGCGATCTCTGATGGATCAGCTCCGTCAAAAATTGGTGTCGCATAGGTTTTTCCCATTTTTTCACCAGCCCATCCTAAAACGGTTTCGTAGATCTGTCCAAGGTTCATCCTGCTCGGTACACCCAATGGGTTCAACACGATATCTACAGGAGTTCCATCTTCGAGGAACGGCATATCTTCATGACGTACGATTTTTGCTACAATCCCTTTATTACCATGGCGACCTGCCATTTTATCCCCTACTTTTAATTTACGTTTTACAGCGAGGTAAACTTTTGCAAGTTTTAATACACCTGCCGGTAATTCATCTCCAAGGGAAATATTAAATTTCTCTCTCTTATACCTTCCTAATTCCTCATTAAACTTAATATTGTAATTATGTAATAAGGTATTGATATTATCATCAATTTTTGCATCGCCAGTCCATCCTAACGGATTTACGTTTTGAAAATCAACGTTCGCAAGATTCTTCGAGGTAAACTTGGCATTCTTACCGATAAGCATTTCACCAAAGTTATTGCTAACTCCGCCGGAACTTTTCTCTTTTACTAAAGTCAGTAATTTTTCTACAAGCAATTCACGTGTATCTTCTACATTCTTTTCATGGATCTTATCGATCTTTTCAAGGGTTGCTTTTTCTTTTACTTTACCTGATTTATCTTTTTTAGCGCGTTGGAACAATTTCTTATTGATTACCACACCTTCTGTTCCACTTGGAGCTTTCAGGGAAGCATCTTTCGCATCACCGGCTTTATCACCAAATATGGCACGTAATAATTTCTCTTCCGGAGTTGGATCACTTTCTCCTTTCGGAGTAATTTTTCCAATAATAATATCTCCTTCTTTTACGTGAGCTCCAATTCTGATCACACCATTCTGATCAAGATCTTTTGTGGCTTCTTCACTTACATTCGGAATATCCGGCGTTAATTCTTCTTCACCCAACTTCGTATCACGAACTTCCAATTCAAATTCAGCGATATAAATAGAGGTAAACAAATCTTCCTTTACCACTTTTTCACTGATCACGATCGCATCCTCGAAGTTGTATCCTTTCCATGGCATGAATGCCACTTTCAGGTTACGGCCAAGAGCCAATTCTCCGTCTTTGGTAGCGTATCCTTCGGTTAAGAAATCTCCGGACTTTACTGACTGACCTTTTTTAACAGCCGGACGAAGATTAATACAAGTACCCTGATTTGTTTTAATAAACTTGGTGAGTTTATATACAATCAAATCATTTTCGAAACTCACAATCTTTTGAGATTGGTTTCTATTATATCTTACATGAATTTCATTTGCATCTACGTATTCAATCACACCATCCCCATCTGCATGAATCTGAATCCTTGCATCCCTCGCTGCTTTACCTTCTAACCCGGTACCAACAATTGGCGCCTGTGGCAGAATTAAAGGAACCGCCTGACGTTGCATGTTCGAACCCATCAGGGCACGGTTGGCATCATCATGCTCAAGAAACGGAATAAGGGAAGCACTCAAACCAACAATCTGGTTTGGCGCAACGTCCATATATTCTACATCATCTTTATCAAGAATCGGGAAGTCACCGGTTTCACGGGATTTCACTTTATCGTTTGCAAATTCATATTTATCCGTTAAAGGTGCGTTTGCCTGGGCAATTTTTGCTGAATCTTCTTCTTCCGCACTTAGGAAGAATACCTGCTTCATATCCACCTTTCCGGCTTTCACTTTACGATACGGCGTTTCAATAAAGCCCATTTCATTGATCTTGGCATGAACACATAATGTTGATATCAAACCAATGTTTGGACCTTCCGGGGTTTCAATAGTACAAAGACGGCCATAATGTGAATAGTGTACGTCACGAACTTCAAAACCTGCACGCTCTCTGCTCAAACCACCTGGCCCGAGCGCTGATATACGACGCTTGTGTGTGATCTCACTCAGGGGATTCGTCTGATCCAGGAACTGTGATAACTGGGAAGTACCAAAGAATGAATTAATCACGGAAGAAAGTGTTCTTGCATTGATCAGATCTACCGGGGTAAATACTTCATTATCCCTTACGTTCATTCTTTCGCGGATGGTACGAGCCATACGGGCAAGACCTACACCGAACTGAGCGTACAATTGTTCGCCTACTGTACGTACGCGACGATTGCTTAAATGGTCAATATCATCAATCTCACTTTTAGCATTGGTCAAAAGAACCAAATACTTAATGATGGCGATGATATCTTCTTTAGTCAATACCTTTTTAGTAATCGGGTAATCCAATCCTAATTTGCGGTTGATCTTATAACGGCCTACTTCACCAAGATCATATCTCTTATCACTAAAGAATAATTTATCGATAATTCCTCTTGCAGTTTCATCATCGGGAGCATCTGCACCGCGTAATTGACGGTAAATATGCTGAACCGCTTCAATCTCACTATTAGAAGTATCCTTATTTAAGGTATTATATATAATTGCATAATCTCCACTTACCTCTTCGCGCTGAATGAAAACACTTTTCACTTCCAGCTCAAGGATCATGGCTACATTATCTTCATCTAAAACAGTATCTCTTTCAAGAACAATTTCATTTCTTTCCAGACTTACAACCTCTCCGGTATCTTCATCCACAAAATCTTCTACCCAACTGCGTAAAACTCTCGCTGCCAGTCTTTTTCCAATATTCGCGTTCAGGGTTTTCTTATCCGCTTTTACTTCTTCAGCCATTCCGAAAAGCTCGAGGATGTCTTTATCGGTTTCATAACCAATAGAACGAAGTAATGTAGTAACAGGGAATTTTTTCTTACGATCGATATACGCATACATTACGTTATTGATATCTGTCGCAAATTCCATCCAGGCACCTTTAAAAGGAATTACCCGTGCAGAATAAATTTTGGTACCGTTTGGATGAGTACTTTGTCCGAAGAATACACCAGGTGAACGGTGAAGCTGACTTACGACTACCCTTTCGGCGCCATTTACCACAAATGTACCACGAGGTGTCATATAAGGGATATTTCCCAAAAACACATCCTGAACAATTGTTTGAAAATCGACGTGTTCCTCATCATTACAGCTTAAACGCAATTTTGCTTTAAGCGGAACGGCATAGGTAAGGCCTCTTTCAATACATTCATCAATGGTATAGCGGGGAGGATCCACGAAGTAATCCAAAAACTCCAGCATGAAAATGTTACGCGTATCATTTATAGGAAAATTTTCCTTAAATACGCGGAACAGCCCTTCGACATTACGTCTATCGGGGGTTGTTTCTAACTGAAAAAAGTCTTTAAAAGACTGTATCTGAATTCCTAATAAGTCGGGAGTTTCCGCCAAATGTCCAATTTTTCCAAAACTGATTCTTTGAGCCGGAGCTACTTTAGTTGAAGGCATATTTTAGTTAAAATATTTTAAAATGAGAGAGCCTTTAAAAGGGTAATTAAGCCGAAATTCAATACCTACCAAAATTTAAAGGATTGCAAAAGTAAGCTTTTTTTTCATACTGGAAGAAATCTATCAAAAATCTTACAATTTTTTTAATAAAAAAACGCTGCAATCAAAATAAAATGTTTATAAGAAGAAACTTTTTGTCATGATACAGATGGGAAATTTAAATTTTATCTGCAAAAATACGCAAAAAAATAATGTTCGTGATTAGATTTATTCCATAAAAAATATATATTAACAAGGCTTTAATTTTGTGTTCTTTTAAATAAAGGCCATGGATTTCTATATAACTTCTTAAGTCGCCACTTTCAAAAAAAGTTTTCTTTGCCTTTTTGCTGAAAAATTCTGCCCCCCTTCCGGGTTTGTTTCTTAACGGGTTAATGATACTATAATCATTTCACCCTTCCAGGGTTTTGGAAGGGATCATTTGGAATAAAATCTTTTAGTGGCATTAAAAGCAAAGTTGAAACGGGAGCACTTTTTCGGTGGCTTGTACTAAAAAATACGCAGTATTTTCCCTTTGTGTTCTTCGGGTCCTTGTGGGCAAAAATCTTTTAGTATATTTTAGTATGTTTCTATTTTGACGAAAACATGAACTGATATTTAAATTTAAGGTTATTGATACTCAAAACACAGGCCGCAGCTTGTAGCAGTACTTCGAACTAAAAACTCCGAACTCCATACTCAGAACTTTGAACTTTGAACTCAAAACTCCAAACTCCAAACTCCGAACTCCAAACTCCGAACTCCAAACTCCGAACTCCGAATTCCAAACTCCAAACTCCAAACTCCGAACTTTGAACTTTGAACTTTGAACTCCAAACTCAGAACTCCGCCATTCCCCATAAAGAGGTAATAATGCCCTTCATCAATAATTCCTGAAATAAATTTAAAGAATAATATCTTTTCCTTTTATCGAAAATTTATATTTGAAACGTTTACCAAAGATGGAAAATCTGATTAATTCTAATACTTTGGTTTGGTTTTGGATTGGATATACTTTTATATTAAAGCTATTAAGCTTAGCTTTGCACCTTTCTAAAATAAAACTAAATAAAAATGAAAAAATTATTTTTTATTCCTGCGGTTGCGACCGTTTTGTTTTTAGCATCATGCGGTGGTAGTGATACAACTACAACTGATTCTACTACTCCTGTAGCTACAGAAACTCCGGTAGAAACTCCGGCAGCAACGCCAGGATCCGACATTCCGGGAATCGCCGATGTGGCAGTCACAGATCATATCGAACTGCAAGGCATGGACGATATGAAGTATGACAAAACGTTATTCAAGATCAAAGCTGGCCAGGAAGTTAAATTAACTTTTAAAAATGTTGGTAAATTACCAATAACAGCTATGGGTCATAACGTTGTAATTCTTAAAGAAGGTACAGATGTAGACGCGTTTGCTTTGGAAGCATTGAAAGAAAAAGCAAATGAGTATATTCCTCAATCTGCTGAAATGAAAAATGACATTATTGCTCATACAAAATTATTAGGACCTGGAGAAAGTGATACAATTACTTTCACTATT
>JBBSSE010000196.1:0-5794 GCA_038242375.1 Chitinophagales bacterium | reverse complement strand
TTCCCATGTTAAGAAATTATTACCATTGAAATAATTTCTTATTCACGGGTATAGTATCTTAGTTTTGCGCCAAAATCTAATTATGGCATTTAGTTCAATATTGAAACTTTTTCTTCCTAAGGACAAAGTTTTCTTTCAACTTTTTGAGAATGTTTCGGATGTAGTTATCCAAATGGCCACAAAATTAAATGAAGTAGTTCACGAAAAAGATTTTGACAAGAGGGCAATTCTAATTAAAGAAATTGAAGACCTCGAGCATGTGAACGATGATTATACCCATCGCATATTTACAGAATTAGGTAGGAACTTTATAACTCCTTTCGACCGGGAAGATATTCACTACCTGGCTACAGCTTTGGATGATATTTGTGATTACATCTATGCTTCAGCAAAAAAGATAAATTTTTATAAAGTAGATCCGGATCATCATTCCTTTCACAAATTTGCCGAATTGATCCTGGCTGGTTGTACAGAAGTGCGTAAAGCAGTAGCAGAATTAAGGGATATGAAGAACCTCCGGAAAGTAACAGATGCTATGGTGGCGATTAACAGTATAGAAAACCAGGCGGATGATCTTTTTGATATGAGCATAGAAAAATTATTCGAAACTGAGCCTGATGCAAAAGAGGTGATCAAGAAAAGAGAGATTTACCAGGTAATGGAAGTCGTTACAGACAAATGTGAGGATGCCGCAAACGTGATTGAGTCCATCATTATCAAATATGCTTAATTAAATAAGCAAATACGGCCTAGAATATATCCAAGAATCAGCAATTTTTATTATGACTTTTCTCATTATCACCATAGCATTAGCTCTAATTTTTGATTATATAAATGGTTTTCACGATGCCGCAAACTCAATTGCAACCATCGTTTCCACAAAAGTATTGACTCCATTGCAGGCTGTAATTTGGGCAGCAATTTTTAATTTTGTAGCCTTTTTTATCTTTAAGGAGCATGGTGTTGCCAATACAATTGCTAATACGGTTAAACATGAATATATTACGCTTGCAGTTGTATTCGCCGGGTTAGTCGCAGCCATCATCTGGAATTTATTTACCTGGTGGTTTGGAATTCCCTCCTCGTCCTCTCATGCACTCATCGGTGGTTTTGCCGGGGCAGCTATTGCTCATGCAGGCTTTACTTCTGTAAATCCTGAACCTATTATTAAAATAGCGGGCTTTATTTTTATAGCGCCATTGATCGGAATGATCATGGCTTACATCATCTCTCTTTGGTTTATGAACTCTTTTCGAAAAGGGCATACACCTAAAATAATTTCTCTGGTTATTATTGGAATTTTATTCGTGTTTCTTGCTAATTTCCTCCAGTTCGATAAGAGCAAGATCATCACACATTACGATAGTTATATTTGGAATGTAGTTTTTTATTCACAAAATTTTAAATGGATTTTACTTGCTTTCATCATATTGGTGATGGCCATATTTACTTTCTTCCTGAATACATTAAATACGGCAAATGCAAATAAATGGTTTAAAAAGCTGCAATTAGTTTCTTCCGCTGCCTTTAGTATTGGCCATGGCGGTAATGATGCACAAAAAGTAATGGGTATCATTACAGCAGCCCTTATAGCCCACGGTACCATTGGATCTTTTGAAGATATGCCTGTTTGGGTGCCGCTTTCCTGTTATGGTGCTATTGCTCTTGGTACTCTAAGTGGTGGTTGGAAAATTATTAAGACCATGGGAACAAAAATTACAAAAGTGACACCATTTGAAGGTGTAGCTGCTGAAACCGCTGGTGCAATAACGCTTTTTGTAACAGAGTTTTTAAAAATACCGGTGAGCAGTACACATACCATTGCCGGTTCCATTATTGGTGTGGGAGCTACCAAACGTCTTTCTGCCGTTCGATGGGGCATCACTGTTAATTTGCTGTGGGCATGGATTATTACAATTCCCATCAGCGCACTTCTTGCGGGGTTGGTTTACTTTATTTATCATTTAATATTTCCGGTTGTGTTTTCATAGCAAACTATTTATTTACTTTGTAACATGAAAAAAATATTGGTAACTGGCGGGTGCGGCTATATCGGCGCACATACAATTGTAGATTTACTTGAAAACGGATTTGAACCTATTTGTGTGGATGATAACTCAAAATCCACTCCGGTACTCCTGAAAGGTGTGGAACAAATAACCGGGAAAAAGGTTAAAAATTATAAAGTAGATCTTTGCAATTTTGACGACACATTTGCCATCTTCCAGGAAAATACAGATATCGAAGGCATCATTCATTTTGCTGCATTTAAAGCAGTGGGTGAATCTGTTCATATGCCATTAGCTTATTACCATAATAACATGGTTTCTCTCATCAATATTTTAAAATGCGCTCAGGAATTTAAAGTGCCGCATTTTATTTTCTCCTCTTCCTGCACAGTGTACGGCAGTCCGGATAGTATTCCCGTTACAGAAGAAAGTCCTATCAAACCCGCGGAATCGCCTTATGGAGCTACCAAACAGATGGGTGAAACCATCGTTTCAGATACGACGAAAGTTTCTGAAATGAAAAGTGTCTTACTCAGATATTTTAATCCCGTAGGCGCTCATCCATCTATCCTTATAGGTGAATTACCTTTGGGTAAACCGGAAAATTTAGTGCCGGCTATTACTCAAACCGCCATTGGGAAAATTGAGCAATTAACTGTTTACGGTGCAGATTACTCTACAAGAGATGGTTCATGTCTTCGCGATTACATACATGTATGCGATATCGCGCACGCACATACACTTGCCTTAAAGCGTTCCATGGATAATGAGGAAGCAAAAAAGATCGAGATATTCAATTTGGGTACTGGGGAAGGAGTGACCGTTCTGGAAGCCATTGAGGCATTTGAAAAAGTAAGTGGCAAAAAACTAAACTATAAGATCGGACCACGTCGTCCCGGAGATGTCGTAGCCATTTATGCAAATAATACCCTGGCCCGTGAAGCTCTTAACTGGGATCCAAAATATAACCTCGAGGATATGATGGATACCGCCTGGAAATGGGAAGTAAAATTACATCAGCAGGCAATTTTTAATAATCCTGACATACAAATGAATTAGGATCAATGCCTGATCTTAGATAGCTTATTTTCTCAGTCCCGGATTTTAAAGAAAAGAAATTTGGGGCTGGGAACATGGGAAATTCTACCGGACATTTGATCGGGCTATCTGGCAGTATCTTTACCAGCCAGGTTCGTAGTTGACGCAGTATTTGTAATTGGTAAAGGATACTTGCCCATATCCCGCAGCCCTAAAACATGGGGAACTCTGCACATAGGTTTACCAAACGCCTTAAGAAATAGGTCACACTATAATGATCATTGTAGATGAGTGATTCCCGGTCTCTTTTTCGACAAAAAATTAGGCGACCGGAAGATTGTACAAGTTAATTTAGTATCCTTTTTTATCTATGAATTCCAATATCCACACTGACTGATCCTTGTGGACATTTGCGCTTTCTGCAAAGATTGTTGAATATGCAGATTAATCGAAAAATTTTTTTTCTGAAAGATTTCATACTCCTCCGGCAAATTCGGAATTCATCTTCTTTTACCGTTAAAAAAATAGGAGATAATAAAGAATTGAATTTCCTTATATTTATTTTCTTATACCAATTCTATTAATCAAAAAATATTTTTTTATGAAATTCTTTAAAGGACTACCTGTGCTTTTGTTGGTTGCGCTACCGGCTTTATTATTTGCTCAGCCGGTAAATAAAGATGTAGTTAATAAAATACGCCAGGAAGGATTGCAAAACTCCAAAGTAATGGATATTGCTTTTCATCTTACTGATGTGAATGGGCCACGCGTAACAGCTTCCCCCGGATTAATGCGCGCATCCGAATATGCTATAAAGCAACTTACTGATTGGGGTTTATCCGATGCGAAATTAGATCCCTGGGGTGATTTTGGAAAAGGTTGGGAATTGGAAAAATCCTATGTCGCGATTACTTCTCCCTGGTACAAACCAATACCTGCCTATCCTAAAGTATGGACTGGTGGCACGAATGGTTTGAAAAGTGGAGATATGATATTAATTTCTGCAAAGGATTCCGCAGGGTTGGATGCTTATCGCGGAAAATTAAAAGGAAAGATCCTGATCATGGATAATACCATCAATTATAAGCAACGTTTTGAACCGGATGCTACAAGGTACACAGACGGGGAATTGGATTCTATGCAAAATATGAAATTGAAGCCAGCAGATACCGCGGCCATGAGAAAAAGAATGGAGCAGTTCAGAAGCCGAAATATGGGAGGATTAAGGGTTATGATGAATACTTTAATGGATCTGGCTAAGAAAGAAGGTGCTTTGGCAATGGTAAGCTCCGGCATCCGGAACAGTGACGGAACTATTTTTGTTCAACAAGCCGGACCATATAAAATATCCGATCCTGCTAACTTTTTAGATATTGCTATCGGCCTGGAAGATTACAATATGATGGTAAGACTTTTAAGAAATAATAGACCGGTAAAAATGGATCTTGATGTAAAAACAAAGTTTCAGACAAAGGATACAAAAGGATATAATGTAATTGCAGAAATTAAAGGCACAGATAAAAACCTGAAAGATGAAGTTGTCATGCTGGGTGGTCACCTGGATTCATGGCATGGCTCCACCGGTGCTACAGATAATGCTGCAGGAAGTGCCGTAATGATGGAAGCCGTGCGTATTTTAAAAGCGCTTAACATTCAGCCAAAGAGAACGATTCGTATAGCATTATGGAGTGGGGAAGAGCAAGGAATATTTGGTTCAAGGGAATATGTGAAGAAAACATTTGGAGACAGGGCTACGATGAAATTACTTCCGGCTCATGAAAAATTCTCTGTTTATTTTAACCTGGATAACGGTACCGGGAAAATTCGCGGAATACATCTCCAGGAAAATGAAGCGGCACGAGAAACCTTTACAAATTGGTTTGCTCCATTCGCGGATTTAGATGCAAAAACGATTACGATCAGCAATACTGGTGGTACAGATCATTTATCATTTGATGCCCTGGGTTTACCTGGTTTTCAATTTATACAAGATCCGATAGAATATGATACCCGCACGCACCATAGCAATATGGACAGTTACGATCACCTCATAGAAGATGATCTGAAACAGGCGGCTACAATTGTTGCTGCGTTGGTGTATGATGCTGCTATGGCCGATCAAAAGGTTCCGCGCAAAGCAATGCCTGCGGCTGCACCCGGACGTTAGAAATATTTTTTTGTTTTAATTTTAAAAACGCCTCTTTTTCTAAAGAGGCGTTTTTGTTGTAGTCAATCAAATCATGATTTCAGAAGAAAGGAAAATATTACACCTAAGGATAGACGTGAGGTGTGTATGTATTTTTTTCATAGAAGACTTGCTTTCATTCCTGATTTTCATTGATTCAGATTGGCAATCTGTTATACTGAAAAAATGTTAAGCTTATGCAAATGCACGGATCTATATTAAACCACGAAGCAAAATTGAGTTCTATCATTCATAACTACCAATATTAGTTAAAACTAAAAAAGGAACAACATGAAAAAATTACTACTCTCTTTTGTTATATTAAGCACTTTTGCAGCATGTAACAATAATGACAAATCGGATACAACTCAAAGAAATATTCAGTTACTCCGGGATTCAACAGTTTATACCAATTCAAATATCTATTCAGATACAATGGCGAATGTAACAGTAAAAGATCCGGTTATTGAAAAACCTGTTACACAAAAAATAACGCCTAGAGCTCCTCGGAAAAAGATGGTAAGTGTTCCTGCAAAAAGCGGAAATACTGCACCGGTTTATG
>JBBSSE010000195.1:0-5802 GCA_038242375.1 Chitinophagales bacterium | reverse complement strand
TCTTTCTCTTTTTCGAGGTCTATTAATTCAAGGTTAAACTCTTTTACGAGGTTCAGCATATCGGCATGGGAAGAATCTAAAAAATCACCGCCGAACTCCGGGAAAATATCAATACCCATCGTGTTGTTATAATGCGTGAGTATCCGGCCTCCTGGTCTGCCACTTGCTTCATATATAGTTGAGGGAATACCCGCTTTTTGCAATTGATGTGCACAGTGTAGTCCGGCAATACCTCCTCCGATAATAGCAATGCGGCGCTTTTTGTTTTTTCCAGGATTAGCTTTCTTCTTTTCCTCTTCAGAAGTGGAATTACATCCATTTAATAATGGGAGAGAGGATGCAATAGCAACGGCAAGGACACCTTTGGTACTGTTCTCAATAAATTTTCTTCTGGAATATGGATTCTCTTTTATTTGGTCTGGTAAAGGTTCGGTAAGTTTCCCGGGAGCTATTTCCTGTTGCATCAATTTAATAAGCTCTCTTAAAAAATTAGATTTAGGCTTTCTCATGTTTGATGATTTAAAGTGCGGGAAGTTGCTGGAATGTTTAATGAATGTAAATTTAAATTTACGATATGTTTTGATATATACGTGGAGTTTAATTTTCAATCCTGGCTGCATTTAGCCGAAGGAAAGAGTTAATTTCACACTCTTTTAGAAAGATTTTATTTTTGATTTCTTTCCGGGTTTTCCAGGTTCATTCATTCAACTCCCAATATGCTCATATTAAGATCCAAGTGGTTCATACTTTCAATCCTGGCGCTCACCTGGGGAAGTTCTTTTATATTGATCAAAAAATCTCTTGAAGCCTTTACTCCTTATCAAATCGGATCTATCCGGGTCATTGTTTCAGGTCTTCTCTTAATGGGAATTGGCGTTCCTGCAATAAGAAAAATGGACAAGAAAACTCTTCTATGGATGGCTTTTGCCGGTGCCTTGGGTAATTTTGTTCCGATGTTTTTATTCCCGATGGCGCAATTGAAAGTGAGCAGCTCCATGGCGGGTATTTTGGATACACTTGTACCGGTATTTGTTCTGATCCTCGGGTTTTCATTTTTTAAAATGCGCAGTAAAACCATACAATGGATCGGAGCGGTCGTAGGGTTTATTGGTGCAGCTATCTTAATGTATTTTTCAGCGGACAATTCCGGTGATTCGGATGTAGGTTACTCTCTGCTGATCGTTCTTGCTACAATTTGCTATGCCGCAAGTGCGCTCATTGTAAATCAAAAATTACAACATGTCCCATCCTTAAAACTGTCAGCCAGTGTATTCACGGTTTGGATGTTTCCCTCCATCGTTATTTTATTGTTTTCAAACTTTTTTAATGAATTTCAGGGTACATCAGCCCAGTTTGAAGGCTTGGGATATTTGAGTATTTTATCCATTGTAGGTACTGCCCTGGCAATGCTCCTTTATTTCCGTTTAATACAAACCACCTCCGCTGTGTTTGCTAGTATGGTTACTTATTTGTTACCAATAGTCGCGGTGTTTTGGGGAATTCTGGCAGGGGAAAGTTTTAATATCTGGTATGCTTTGGGCGGAGTGTTAATCTTATCGGGTATTTATATGGTTCAGGAAAAAAATGTAGATGAAATTGTTGCGGAAATTCCGGGAGGGCAAGTATAGTTTGAAGTTTGGAGTTTTTAGTTTTTAGTTCGGAGTTCGGAGTTCATAGTTCGGAGTTCGGAGTTCGGAGTTCGGAGTTCATAGTTCGGAGTTAGGGGTTCAAAACAAAGCCTTCAACGTGAATATTCAACGCCAAAAACCTTCAACACGGAAGTCTTCAACACGAAAGTCTTCAACGCCGAATGTCTTCAACCATTCAGCCATTTAACCATTGAGCAATTCAGCCATTGAGCAATTCAGCCACTCAGCAATTTAACCATTGAGCAATTAAACAATTTAATCATAAAGCAATTTAATCATTCAATCACCACTTACGCCTCATAATCCAATTGCGGCCTTAACCATCTTTCCACCTCATCCAGCGGCATTTGCTTTCTTTTCGCATAATCAATTACCTGGTCTTTGGCCACTTTTCCAATTCCGAAATATTTACTTTCCGGGTGGGCAAAGTACCAGCCGCATACAGAAGATGCCGGATACATGGCAAGAGATTCTGTCAGCGTAATTCCTGCATTTTCACCAGCATTTAATAATTCAAAGAGTTTGTATTTTTCTGTATGGTCGGGACAGGCGGGGTAGCCGGGTGCCGGACGTATTCCCAAATATTTTTCTGAGATTAATTCTTCTGAACTAAGTTTTTCTTCTTTGGCATAACCCCAGAATTCTTTCCGGGTTCTTTCATGCAATAGTTCTGCGAAAGCTTCTGCCAACCTGTCTGCCAAGGATTGCAACATGATCTTGCTAAAGTCATCAAATTCCGTTGTGAACTTCTCGAGGTGTGGTTCTATTCCATGAATAGATACCGCAAAAGCACCGAGATAATCCGATGGATTCACTCCCTGCTTTGTTTCAGTTTTATCGGTGGACGTGCCCGGTTTAATGAAGTCTGCCAGGGATATATTTGGTTGACCGGGGGCTTTTTTTACTTGTTGTCTTAAAAATTGAAGATCCACATTTTTCCCTTTCCCATCAATAACAGTTACCGTGTCTGTACCGGTTTTATTGGCATCAAAAAAACCTATGACTCCTTTTGCTGTCAACCATTTTTCCTCAATGACTTTCTTAATAAATGCCTGCGCTTCTGCGAATAATTTTGTTGCGGCTTCCCCTGTTACCTCATCGGTTAAGATTTGAGGGAATTTCCCATGCATTTCCCAGGTAATGAAAAAAGGTTGCCAATCGAGGTATTGATAAATTTCATTGAGATCGTAATCTTCGAAAACTTGCACTCCTTTTATAGCAGGTGCCACCGGAGAAAAATTATTCCAGTCAATTGGGAATTGTTTTTGTTGCGCTTCAGTAAATGGAAGAAGCACTTTTGCTGTCCGTTTCGCAGCAAAATCATTCTTTAGTTTTTCATACTCTGTCTTTATTCCATCCAAATAATCCTTTTTATTATCGGGATTCAATAGGTTTCCCGCGACGGTCACACTTCTTGAAGCATCCAGCACATGCACCACACCATTTCCATATTCAGGCGCTATGCGAACGGCAGTGTGTAAACGCGAAGTAGTAGCTCCGCCAATAAGAAGGGGAATCGTCACATTCGTTCTTTTCATTTCCTTTGCTACATGCACCATTTCATCCAGGGAAGGAGTAATTAATCCACTCAATCCAATCATGGCTACATTATGTTCTATGGCAGCTTTTAAAATTTTATCAGCCGGCACCATTACGCCAAGGTCAATAATTTCATATCCATTACAACCTAAAACAACACCCACAATATTTTTTCCGATATCATGTACATCTCCTTTTACGGTTGCCATTAATATTTTTGCCGGTCCGGATCCTTCTTCATTTATAATTCCGGCTGCGTCATTGGCAAGTTTTAATCTTTCTTTTTCGGCCTCAATAAAAGGGAATAAATAATGCACACTTTTCTTCATCACGCGGGCGCTTTTTACTACCTGTGGCAGAAACATTTTTCCACTTCCAAAAAGGTCGCCTACCACATTCATCCCATCCATTAGCGGACCCTCAATCACGTCAAGTGGTTTGGGGTACTGCATTCTTGCCTCCTCTGTATCTATTTCAATGTAATCTGTGATCCCGTTTACCAGGGAATGAGTCAGCCTTTTTAAAACATCCTCATTTCTCCAGGCTTGGTCTTTCACAACCTCTTTCCCTTTGGCTTTTACTGTTTCAGCAAAAGCAAGTAATCTGTCTGTTGCATCATCATTGCGGTTTAGGATCACATCTTCACAAAGTTCTTTTAATGCCGGGTCAATTTGTTCGTAAATCTGCAACTGGCCGGCATTTACAATGCCCATATCCATTCCGGCTCTGATAGCATGGTAAAGGAATACAGCGTGCATTGCCTCGCGTACAGTTTCATTTCCACGGAATGAAAACGACACATTACTTACACCGCCACTTATTTTCGTCAAAGGCATCAAGCGCTTTATTTCACGTGTTGCCTCAATGAAATCCACGCCGTAATTATTATGTTCTTCTATGCCTGTGGCAATCGCAAAAATATTTGGATCGAAGATGATGTCCTGTGGGTCATACCCGGCTTTTTCGGTCAGTAATTTATATGCCCTCAAACAAATCTCAACTTTTCTTTCTTTTGTATCTGCCTGTCCCTGTTCATCAAAGGCCATGACGATTACTGCGGCACCATAACTTTTGCAGATCAAGGCATGTTTAATAAACTCTTCTTCCCCTTCTTTCATGGAAATGGAGTTAACGATACATTTCCCTTGAATGCATTTAAGGCCTGCTTCAATAATTTTGAATTTGGAAGAATCCAACATGATGGGAATCCGGGCGATGTCCGGTTCTGCCTGCAATAAATTCAAAAATATTGTCATCGCTTTTTCTCCGTCCAATAAAGCATCATCCATATTCACGTCCAATATCTGCGCACCCCCTTCTACCTGGTGGCGGGCTACGGACAGGGCTTCCTCATAATTTTCACTCCTGATCAGGCGTGCGAATTTTTTAGAACCGGTTACGTTTGTTCGTTCACCCACATTAATAAAAAGAGTGTCGGGGCGCACGATAAGTGGCTCCAGACCTGAAAGACGTAAATAAGGTTTAATTGTTTTTGTAGTTGACATTTTTTTTATTTTAACACGGAACTAATTGAAAAGAGGCTTATTTATTTTTCCTGAATCCAATCGGTTCGCGCGGTTTATTTTCCTGAACCAATAATTTTTTTAAATATGCAAAGACTGTTTTTATTTCTTCATCATTTTTTACCAAATGATGTTCTATCTTTTCTATTTTGCTCCAGAGATCCTTATTATCCAATACCAGTTGTTTCATTTTAGTAAACAAACGGATAATCTGAATATTTACCTGGATGGCCGTTTCCGAATTCAGAACACTGGAAAGCATGGCAACTCCTTGTTCTGTAAAGGCGTAAGGAGGTTTTCTTGCACCGCCCCAACTTGAAGTCGCAAATTGCGACCTCAAGTCACGCCATTCATTTTGTGCCAGTTGAAACATGAAATCTTCCGGAAACCGGGTTACATTCCGTTTGACTGCCTGATTTAACACCCTCACTTCCACACCATACATTTCCGCCAGGTCCCTGTCCAGCATTACTTTTTGTCCGCGCATAAGAAGTATTTTTTGAAGAATGATTTCATCTGAAACAAAAACCGCAGGTAGATTTGATTTTGACATGATGTTTATTTTTAGTGAGTAATTAAAGTAATATCAACATTCAAATTTCATTTTTCAAGGATCAGACTTCTAAGATTAAGAACTTGAAATCACAATTTGTGATTTCAAGTTCAGAGCTTACTCATCAGATGATGCACTTTCCAGTTCTTCCTCCAATACAGGTAATCTTCTTGTTTTAAATTGTTTTACTTTTTCTGCAATATGGCGGATATGAGCCGGTGTGGTGCCGCAGCATCCACCAACGATATTTACAAATCCTTCCCTGGCCCAATCTTCGAGAATATGGGCTGTTTCTTCCGGTTGCTCATCATATTCACCAAAAGCATTTGGCAAGCCAGCATTCGGATAAGCCGACGTATAGCATCCGGCTATTTCACTCAATTCTTCAATGTGCGGGCGCATTTCTTTTGCACCCAAAGCGCAATTCAAACCAATACTTAATGGATTTGCGTGCGAAACGGAAATGTAAAACGCTTCAAGCGTTTGTCCGCTCAATGTTCTGCCACTTGCATCCGTTATGGTGCCACTGATCATGATG
>JBBSSE010000194.1:0-5836 GCA_038242375.1 Chitinophagales bacterium | reverse complement strand
TCCGATGTGCAGGATGAAAATTCCGCAATAAGAGCTTTGAATGAATCTTTATACAATGAATTGAAAAAGGAGAATAAACTATTTGCAGGGATACTTCCAAAAATTGATAATGCTTTTTCAGCTATAAATAATAGAGTGAACAAAGTGATTATTGGCAATTCATCTAAATTGATCCAATTGGTGAATGGTGAAGCAGGCACGATCATTTCTTAAAATGTGATTAAAATCATGCATCATTTTTACAACACCTTTTCGATTTCCTTGTGGTAATTTTAAACTATGAAAAAACTTCCTCCCAATACTATTTCTCCCGCCGTCCTCGATGGTTTGGCAGCGGATGCAACCAACCTTTTAAAGGAACTCATTTCAACTCCTTCTTTTTCAAGAGAGGAAAAGGATACAGCGGATCTTCTGGAGAGTTTTTTAAAACAAAATGAAATTGTTCCAAATCGAATTTTTAATAATGTTTGGGCAAAGATGAAAAGTTATGATAGCACTAAGCCAACGCTTTTGTTAAACTCTCATCATGATACCGTAAAACCCAATGCAGGATATACGTTGGATCCGTTTGAGCCTATGGAAAAAGATGGGAAATTATTTGGTTTGGGATCCAATGATGCCGGTGGATGTCTGGTTTCTTTACTCTCGGTTTTTCTTTATTTCCGGGAAATAGATTGTCCTTTTAATATCATTTTCGTCGCATCCGCGGAAGAAGAAATTTCCGGTAAAAATGGAATGGAAGCATTATTGGTTACTTTACCTTCGATTGATTTTGCGATAGTTGGAGAACCGACCAAAATGGAGATGGCTGTAGCTGAAAAAGGCTTAATGGTTTTGGATTGCAAAAGTACCGGCGCAGCAGGACATGCGGCAAGAGATGAGGGCGAAAATGCGATTTACCTTGCAATAAAAGATGTTCAGTGGTTCCGGGAATTTCAGTTCCCGAAAGTTTCTGATTTTTTAGGACCTATACACATGGCGGTCACCAGTATTGAGACGTCTAATAAGGCGCATAATATGGTTCCGGATACCTGTACTTTTATTGTGGATATTCGCGTGAATGAATTATATACATTTAAAGAAATCTTAAAAACCATTCAGGAGAATATAAAAAGTGAAGTAGTTCCAAGATCAGTCAGGTTAAAACCCTCCGGCATTTCTACCCTGCATCCATTGGTGATGGCAGGAACCAAACTGGGATTGATCTCATACGGTTCGCCAACTTTATCTGATATGGCCTTAATGCCTTTTCCTGCCTTGAAAATTGGTCCTGGTGATTCTGCCCGGAGTCATACAGCGGATGAATATATTTTTACGGAGGAAATAAAAAAAGGCATCGAATTATACATTGCATTAATAAAAAATTTAAAGGCGGAATTGGAAAATTCCTAAAAACAAAATCCATGAAACTCTGGCAAAAAGAAATAGATACATTAAAAATCGTCGAAAAATTCACCGTAGGAAAAGACCGGGAACTGGATATGTTTCTTGCTCCTTTTGACGTGTTGGGCTCACTGGCACACATACAAATGCTGAATAGTGTAGGCTTGCTTTCGGATGATGATCTTTCTGAACTTCAAATATCACTGAAAGAAATTTTCCGCGATATCGCTGATGGGCGTTTTAAATTAGAAGATGACGTAGAAGATATCCATTCCCAGGTAGAATTTTTATTAACGCGTAAATTAGGCGATGCCGGTAAAAAAATTCATTCCGCCCGTTCCCGTAACGACCAGGTTATCCTCGATATCAAATTATATTTACGAAAAGAAATTAAAGAGATCGTTGAAGCGACAGAAGCATTTTTCCATCTTTTACAAAGCCAGAGTGAAAAGTATAAGGATGATCTACTGCCTGGTTACACGCATCTGCAACTAGCAATGCCTTCTTCCTTCGGATTATGGTTTGGCGCCTATGCGGAAAGTTTAGTTGATGACCTGATTACCATGCATGCCGCCTGGGAGATCGTCAATAAAAATCCGTTGGGAAGTGCTGCGGGATTTGGTTCTTCCTTCCCGATTGACAGGCAAATGACGACTGATTTACTGGGTTTTTCTTCCATGAATTATAATGTCGTTTATGCTCAAATGAGCCGTGGTAAAACAGAACGTATCCTTGCGCAGGCATTGGCAAATATTGCCGCGACCTTATCCCGGTTGAGCATGGATGCATGCTTGTATCTCAATCAGAATTTCGATTTTATTTCTTTCCCTGCCGAACTGACAACAGGAAGCAGTATCATGCCACATAAAAAGAATCCGGATGTTTTCGAATTGATCCGTTCACAATGCAACCGGATACAAAGTCTGCCGGGAGAAATTGCTTTAATGACCACCAATCTACCTTCCGGCTATCACCGTGATCTGCAATTGTTGAAGGAATCTCTTTTTCCTGCCATAAAAAATCTGAAGGACTGTCTGAATATGGCCACGTTGATGATTGATAATATAGCTGTGAAGAAAAATATTCTGGACGATGAAAAATATACTTATTTATTCACCGTAGAAGAAATGAATAAACTTGTTTTGGAAGGAGTTCCGCTTCGCGATGCCTATAAGCAAATTGGCGCTCAGGTGGAACAGCAAACCTTCCAATCAGATATGTCATTGAGCCATACTCATGCCGGTTCCATCGGGAATCTCCAAAACGAATCCATCAAAAAGCACATGGAAGATGTGCTAAAAAGGTTTGAATTTAATAAAGTCAATTCCGCTTTAGAAAATTTATTGAAGTAAATTGCCCAACTTCCGGTTTCCGGGAACAATTTGTAGTTGATAAAGTAAGATTATGGCAGAAAATAATAAGAAACGTATTGCGGTTTTTGGTTCGACAGGTTCCATTGGTACCCAGGTGTTGGAGGTGATTGGAAGGCATGAAGATTTGTTTGAAGTAGAAATATTAACTGCTCAAACCAATGCAACCTTGTTAATCGAGCAGGCGCTTAAATTCAATCCTAATGCGGTGGTGATCGGGGATGAATCAAAATATGAAGAAGTGAAAGCTGCCTTAACCCCCAAGGATATTAAGGTATTTACCGGGGAAAATTCCCTGGAAGAAGCAGCTGATTTTGACACATATGATATGATGCTGGCTGGTATAGTCGGTTTTGCCGGTTTGAAACCAACCTTAAAAGCGATTGAAAAAGGAAAAGCGATTGCCCTGGCTAATAAAGAAACCCTCGTAGTTGCAGGAGATATTGTGATGCAAATGGCCTATGAAAACAGGGTACCCATCATTCCCGTTGACAGTGAACATTCTGCTATTTTTCAATGCCTGCTTGGAGAAACAAGAAATAAAATTGAAAAAGTAATTCTGACCGCAAGCGGTGGCCCTTTTTTAGGGAAGAAGCCAAATTTCCTGGTGAATGTAAAGCGGCATCATGCGCTTCAGCATCCAAACTGGACAATGGGCGCGAAGATCAGTGTAGATTCAGCTACCTTAATGAATAAGGGACTTGAAATGATGGAAGCTAAATGGTTGTTTAACCTAAACGTTAAACAAATCCAGGTCGTGATTCATCCGCAAAGTATTATCCACAGCATGGTTCAATTTGAGGATGGAAGCATAAAAGCCCAAATGGGATTGCCTGATATGAAACTGCCCATTCAATATGCCTTGACATTTCCACACCGGATTCCTTCTGAAAATCCACGTATTGACTGGCGCAAATTGCAAATGCTCAACTTTGAAGAACCGGATATTAAAACATTCAGAAACCTGACACTGGCAACGATCGCCCTTGAAAAAGGGGGAAATATGCCGTGTATCTTAAATGCAGCCAATGAAATTGCTGTATGGGCATTTTTAAATAACCGGATTGGATTCCTGGATATCACTGCTGTCGTAGAAAAGGCAATGGAGAAGATCCATTTTATAGAAAAGCCAAATCTTTTAGATTATTTTGAAACCGATGGGGAGGCCCGTAATTTTGCCGCTTCTTTGGTAAAAATGTAATGAATTACCATTCATTTTAAATACCGGATTAAATGCAAACTTTTTAAAATAGATTTGCAAAAAAAATTATAATAAAAACACACCAATAAATATTGTACTCTTTATATTGTACATCTAACATTCTATGACATTATTAGCAATCAACTGGCCGGGTGTAGGTTTACAAGCTGCCTATCTTATTTTTTCTCTTTCAATTCTGGTTATTGTTCATGAGTTTGGACATTATATCACTGCCAAATGGTTCAAGTGCCGGGTGGAGAAATTTTACCTGTTTTTCGATCCATGGTTTTCTATTTTTAAAAAGAAAATAGGTGAAACAGAATATGGTATTGGCTGGCTTCCTTTGGGCGGTTATGTAAAAATAGCCGGTATGGTGGATGAAAGTATGGATAAAGAGCAAATGGCCCTTCCTCCGCAGCCATGGGAATTTCGCAGCAAACCGGCCTGGCAGAGATTAATCATCATGCTTGCTGGTGTTATTATGAATGTGTTGCTGGCGTTTTTTATTTATGCCATGATATTGTACACCTGGGGAGAAACCCGTTTGCCCAATCAAAATGCGCAATACGGGATAACTGTTACGGATAGCCTGCTATTCAAAATCGGGCTTGAAAATGGGGATAAAGTGGTTTCGGTAAATGGAGAACCAATCAAATACTTCAATGATCTTCCTGCAAAAATTTTGTTGGGAAGGGATATAGTTGTCGACAGGAATGGCAAAGAAGAAAAAATTACCGTTCCAATAAATATGATTGAACAATTGGTGGAAAAGAAAGGAAAAAGAAATCCTTTATTGCAACCAAGATTGCCCATAGTTGTTGCTGGTGTTATGGAAAATCGTCATTTAAACCTTCAACCTTACGATAAAATTATAGCTGTTGATTCAACACCAGTTAGCTACTTTGACCAGATGGCCCCGGCAATAAAGGATAAAAAGGGTGATAGCATTACTCTAACACTTTTAAGAAATAACGAAACGGTTCATAGTCGCGTATTAGTTGATACAAGCGGAGCAATTGGCTTTTACAACATCAATGAATACATGGCTGACAGTTTAGGTATTCTGAAGCAAGAAAGAAAGGAATATACACTTTTGGAGTCTTTTCCTGCAGGTGTCAAAAAGACAGGCGAACAACTTGATTTTTATATCCAGCAATTTAAACTCATTTTAAATCCTGAAACTGGTGCCTATAAAGGACTTGGCGGGTTTAAAACGATGGCCTCTATTTTTCCGGATTATGGCTGGAACTGGGAAGCTTTCTGGAAAATAACTGCTTTCTTCTCTATTATACTTGCCTTTATGAACTTGTTGCCGATTCCGGCTTTGGATGGCGGCCACGTTGTATTCACACTGGTAGAAATGGTTACCGGCAGAAAACCGAGCGATAAATTCCTTGAATACGCTCAGATCGTTGGAATGGTTATCCTGTTTGCACTATTAATTTTTGCAAACGGAAATGACTTCTTCGGATGGGGAAGGGGCAGGTAGTTCGAAGTTTATAGTTTGCAGTTCCGAGTTTATAGTTTGGAGCGCCTGGAGGGGATAGGTCGGTACCCGAGGTCAGACCGGTAAGTTTGAGGCGTGATGTTTTGAATTATTAATAAAAATTTTATTAGCGTTTGAAGAATGGTTGGTGTCCTCACCAACCATTCTTTTTGCTGTGAATTAAATTGCAAAAATCGTCCCACCGGGGTTTTTCCATTTTTGCCCAATGAAATATATATCGTGTTTCAGCGGGGTTTTCCGATTTTAGACTATTGATCTAAAAGCATTATACCGGAAACCCCGATGCATGAATGACGTTGCAAAATTTATCTCCATGGTTGGTTTTATCACCAACCATTTTTTTTATTTATAAAGTCGATTCCGTTTTCGGAAGTT
>JBBSSE010000193.1:0-5843 GCA_038242375.1 Chitinophagales bacterium | reverse complement strand
TCAAAATTGGTGGAGGAGAAAATCATCGGTTTGGATTATATGACATGATCATGCTCAAGGATAATCACATAGATTATTGTGGAGGAATTGAAAAAGCAATCAACAAAGCAAACACCTACATTAGCGAAAAAAGTCTTGATATACAGATTGAGGTAGAAACACGTACTATTGAAGATGTAGAAAAGGTGATTAAAACCGGAAAAGTTCAAAGAATTATGCTGGATAACTTTACACCCGACGAAATAAAAAAAGCTCTGAAAATAATTGATGGGAAATACGAAACAGAAGCAAGCGGCGGCATTACGCTTGAAAATATTGTATCGTATGCTGAAACAGGCGTAGATTATATTTCAAGTGGTGCGATTATTCACCAGGCAAAAAGTTTGGACTTAAGTTTAAAAGCCGTAATTGAAAAATAAAAATGAACAGAAAAAAATCAACGAATACCGGCGGTATTGTCTATTCCACTTCGCAGGATTTCAAATCAGAGGAGGAAGAGGAAGAAATAATTGATCTGAAACCTGGTGACCAGGTGCTGAAAGTTCGATTGGATAAGAAACAAAGAGGTGGTAAAATAGTGACACTGATAGAAGGTTTACGCATGAGTGATGATGCGATTGATGACATGTCGCGCCAATTAAAAACCCATTGTGGAGGAGGTGGGTCTGCTAAAAATGGCGAAATTCTTATCCAGGGAGATCACCGGGAGAAAATTCTGCAATGGCTCATAAGAAAAGGATTTTCCAAATCGAAAAAAGTGTGAGTTTTTGGGCGTATTTTTTTTCAGAGAATGCATTTTTACCAGGGCTTATATATCAATACAAAATTAATGTCTCATTTATTTGGAAAAGTATCACACGTTTTAATAACTTTATCATTAACCTAAAGCATTATGGTATCAAAAATTTCAGAAGGCGTTACAGTAAGTGTGGAAACATTTTACCAACCTGAATATAGCAATCCTGTTGAAGGTGATTTTATGTTTACCTATCGCATAACATTGGAAAATCACAATTCTTTTCCAGTTCAATTACTACGCAGACATTGGTATATTTTCGACAGTATTGCCGGTCATAAGGAAGTAGAAGGAGAGGGAGTTGTGGGAGTACAACCTCAAATAAATCCAGCTCAAAAATACCAGTATATGAGTGGTTGCAATTTACAAAGTGATATGGGAAGAATGCACGGGGTTTATTTTATGGAAAACATCCAATCTAAAAAATCTTTCCTCATAAATATTCCTGCTTTTGAAATGATCGTGCCTTTTAAATTAAATTAATTTCGGGGCTTGTATTTTGATTTGCTGTAAATCTCCCTTCCATCCATTTGCATTAATTCTTTCAAAGGAGTTTCAGGATATTTATCCATATATTTTTTAATTATTTGCCAGCCGGAAAATGAACCTAAATTCCCAGGCGCATTATCTCCAAATTCAGCCGTCTTGGGACTCTCACCGATATAATTTTTAATGATGTCCTGTTCCTGCGTATTCAAAAGATCATTATTTAAAAAGAAACTCCAGATCACACCTTCATTTTCTTTTGCTGCATCCATTTGAGTTTTGGTATAGCCTATCAGCATATAATCTGGTGTACCAGGTAAAAACTTACTGATCAAATAGAGAAACCTTCCTTTTTCCACCATTTGTTCTATTAAAGGTTTTCCCTGACTCTTATCTTCAAATAGGTCATCAGCAATATTTCGCATGCTATTAACCGCTATATGGCCTGCATCAAAGTTTCCTGAAATAAATGCCGGATATAAGGATTGACCGGCAGCACTTTTATAAAAAGAAAAATTGCCACCGAGGTGAAGTTGTAAACCGATACCTAATGCATCTGGTGTGAGTACATCGCCCTGCACGCCAAAAGATGTTTGAAAATTTGCATCCAACGGACCTATAAATGTAATTACAGACTTCGGAAGCGGGTACTCCGGGAAGTAATATTTCACAAATTGCAATCCCTTTTTAATCTCCTCGGAATACTTTTTAAAATCCTTATAAAGTATATCAGCCGAATCCTTTATGGGCATATAATCCCGGATAAATTGTTTAACGGCCATTTGTTGTTCTTTATTTCCGTGGATCATACTATCGAGGTTGAGGCCCAAAATATTGTAAACAAAATCGCCTGTAAAACCCGGATATTTCTGCAGGATCTTTTCCAGGGAAGTTCCAATATTTGCTGTATCCATCGCAAAAAAATCCTGGTCAAAACGTTTTGTTACCAATTCCACTTTTATGGAAGACACATCCGGTGGCCGGCTATTGTTATTACACGAAAAGAGCAGAGCAGAAAATATTAAGAAGAGGAAACTTTTTCTCATACGCAAATAAAAGAAAAATAAGGGGAACTACCGGTTAAGATTCGTTAATCCGTTAATTTTACAGTATGAAAATATTCATTGCGCAGCAAAACTATCACATCGGAAATTTTGAAAAGAATATAGAAAAAATCATTGAAGCTATCACAGAAGCAAAAAGAAACCAGGCTGATCTCATTGTCTTTAGTGAAATGAGTATTTGCGGTTATCTGCCGAAGGATTTTTTAAACTTTGATGATTTTATTCATCAATGTGCGCAAGGCGTTCATAAAATAAAAGAACATGCGGACACAATTGGTGTCATCGTTGGTTCGCCGGAAAGAAACCCGAAGAAGGCTGGAAGATCACTCTTTAATGCAGCCTTCTTTTTGTACGAAAAAGAGATTAAAAGTGTTGCCCACAAAACATGCCTGCCAACGTATGACGTTTTTGATGAAGCTCGATATTTTGAACCTGCCTCTGATTGGAAAGTCATTTCTTTTAAAGGAAAAAAAATAGCGCTGACCATTTGTGAAGATATATGGAACCTGGGTGATCATCCGCTTTATAAGGTTTGTCCAATGGATATTTTAATGAAAGAAGATCCTGATTTGATGATCAATATTTCAGCATCTCCCTTTGATTATACGCATGTAGAAGATAGAAAAGCAACCATCAAACTAAATGTATTAAAATATGGTTTGCCCCTGATCTATTGCAATGCTGTGGGCAGTCAGACAGAAATCATTTTCGACGGATCTTCTCTTGCTTTTGATAAAAATGCTCATCTCGTTTGTAAGCTTCCTCAATTTGAAGAATCACTTCAGGAAATTATTTTAAAGGATGATGGCACTTTTAATACGCAAATAATCGAACCGGTTCATTCGCTTCCTTCCAAACAATCAGAGCCTGAACAATTAATTCCCGGTTTAAATATCGACCAGGTTTACAGGGCTATTATCCTGGGTATCCGTGATTATTTCACAAAAATGGGTTTTAAAAAAGCGATCATAGGAAGCAGTGGAGGACTGGATAGCGCAGTTTCCATCGCACTTGCCTGCGAAGCTTTAGGAAAAGAAAATGTCCTCGCGATTTTGATGCCTTCAGAATATTCAACATCTCACTCGATCTCAGATGCTGAAAATCTAAGTAAGAACCTGGGCCATCCGTATGAAATTATTCCCATAAAAAATGTGTACGAAGAATTTCTAAAAGACCTGAAACCTCTTTTCAAGGATATGCCCTTTAATGTAGCAGAAGAAAATATCCAGGCACGTAGCAGAGGTGTTTTCTTAATGGCCATCGCGAATAAACTGGGATATATATTACTGAACACATCTAACAAAAGCGAACTGGCAATGGGATATGGCACCCTTTACGGAGACATGGCCGGAGGAATGAGTGTGATAGGAGATTGCTATAAATTACAGGTTTATGAACTTGCCAGGTATATTAATTCGGAAAAAGAAATCATTCCGGAACATATTATTTCAAAACCTCCTTCTGCTGAATTAAGGCCTGATCAAAAAGACAGTGACAGCCTTCCTCCCTATGAGATCCTGGATCAGTTGATCTATCAGTTTATTGAAAGAGGACTTGGCCCGGATGAAATAAAAAAGATTGGTTTTGATGAAATTATGGTCAACAGGGTTTTAAAAAGTATCAATCAAAATGAATATAAACGACACCAGTTTTGTCCCATTCTCCGGATATCTCCAAAAGCTTTCGGAGAGGGCAGAAGAATGCCTATCGTAACCAGCTATTTAAATGGCTAACTAGAAATAATGTTTACCTGATTTATACATTTTTCCAGATTAAAAAACTGGTTAAAAAACCGAAAGAGCAGGATTTAAAAATAAAGTTAGTTAAACAACTAATTTTTTAAAAGATTAATCTTAAATTGCCTTAAACACATTATTTAAATAAAAAATTATGGAAGCATATATAGTAGCGGGATACAGAACAGCGGTAACAAAATCCAAACGTGGTGGTTTTCGTTTCTATCGTCCCGATGATCTCGCAGTGGATGTTATAAAAGGATTACTTGCCTCAGTACCTGAATTGGATAGCAAACGTGTAGATGACTTAATTGTAGGAAACGCGGTTCCCGAGGCTGAGCAGGGATTACAGATTGGTCGTATGATCAGTGTACGCGCATTAGGCATTGAAGTGCCCGGAATGACCGTAAACCGCTATTGTGCAAGTGGTTTGGAAACCATTGCTATTGCAACAGCAAAAATAAGAAGTGGAATGGCTGATTGTATTATTGCCGGCGGAGTAGAGAGCATGAGCATGGTGCCTACTTCCGGTTGGAAACCTGTACCGGCTTATTCCGTTGCATCTGAAACACCGGATTATTATTTAGGAATGGGATTAACGGCGGAAGCAGTGGCAAAAGAATATGAAATTTCACGTGAACAACAGGATGAATTCAGTTTACATTCTCATCAAAAAGCAAAAAAAGCCATCGATGAGGGATATTTTAAAAACGGGATTCTTCCAATGCCTGTAGAAGAAATTTATGTAGATAAAGATGGCAAGAAGCAAAAAAGAACCTTTGTTGTAGATACAGATGAGGGTGTACGTGCAGATACCTCACTTGCGGCCCTTTCAAAATTAAAACCTGTATTTGCATTAGGCGGAACAGTTACAGCAGGCAACTCTTCTCAAACCAGTGATGGAGCTTCTTTTGTAATTGTAATGAGTGAAAAAATGATGAATGAATTAAACCTGAAACCAATAGCAAGGCTCGTAACTGCCGTTAGTGCAGGTGTACATCCGCGCATCATGGGTGTAGGGCCTATAGCAGCCGTTCCAAAAGCATTAAAAAATGCAGGAATGAATCTGTCCCAGATAGATCTGATCGAATTAAATGAAGCTTTTGCATCCCAGTCTTTAGCTGTTATAAAAACACTTGAATTAGATCCGTCCAAAGTTAATATAAACGGAGGTGCTATCGCCTTAGGACATCCACTAGGTTGCACGGGGTCTAAACTTACTGTACAGATCATCAATGATATGAAGAGACTGGATAAAAAATATGGAATTGTAACCGCGTGTGTAGGCGGCGGACAAGGTATTGCCGGAATTATTGAAAGATTATAAAACAGGCAGAAAATGAAAATGGCGATCAAAAACAAATTATTTTTTGGTCGCCATTTTCTATTTTAGAAATATTTAAGGGTTGTTCAGGTAAAAATCTAAAAATTTACATTTAGTCCTACTCCTACCAATGATTTTAATTGCCAGGCCGGTGAATCGCCATTTTTTCCAAAAATTTTCACATCATCATCATAAATAAGATCTAAACCAAGGCTGGCAGAAAGAACTTTTGAAAATTTCGCTGTGAATTTATTATTCATCATGATGTCCACATTTTGCGGATTATGTTGATAATTGCTAAATAAATCAAGGCGCCCGTTATAATTGATCGTCTCTGTAATTTTCTTCAGGTAATTAATACTGGCGAAAGCACCAATTTCATTCTTTGATTTATGACCAGGTTCCACACCATACTCCCCTTTGACAGATAGAGAATC
>JBBSSE010000192.1:0-5862 GCA_038242375.1 Chitinophagales bacterium | reverse complement strand
GAGCAAATGGCTGTGTTAATAGGTGTCATAAATGATTGAATTATTGTTGAATTATTGTTGAATACTTCGTGTTGAATGCCTTCGGCGTTGAATGGCTAAAGCCGTTGAATGCCTTCGGCATTTTATTTTTTAATTTTAAACACGAATTTCAGGCACGAATTTCACGAATTTTTCCAACTCCGAACTCCGAACCTCTAACTCCGAACTTTGAACTTTGAACTTTGAACTTTGAACTTTGAACTTTGAACTCCGAACTCCGAACCTCTAACTCCGAACTTTGAACTTTGAACTTTGAACTTTGAACTCCGAACTCCGAACTCCGAAACTACAAACTAAAAACTAAAAACTAGTCCCTACTTCTTCTTTTTCAAAAACCAAAAGTAAAATGGAACTCCTAAGGCAATAAGGGATAAACCAATTGCGGCTTCGCGCGGACGTGCAATAATGGTGTTTCCAACCAGGAAGATACAGAAGATAATAAATAAAGCAGGCACAACAGGATATCCCCACACTTTATACGGACGTGGTGCATCCGGCATTTTTCTTCTTAAAATAAAAACTCCTAATGTAGTAGCGCCATAAAAAATAAAAGCTGCAAAAATGAGCATATCTGTTAGCTGATCAAATGTGCCGGACATTACTAACAAGCATGCCCATGCTCCCTGGATCCACAAAGCATTACCGGGTACCTGTGCTTTATTGATCACGCCCATCTTTCGAAAAAACAGTCCTTCACTTGCCATGGCATAGGAAGTGCGCGCATTGCTCATAATGGTCGCATGCGTACATCCAAGGGTGGATAACAGAATAAGGATGGAAATGAACGTAACACCTCCTGAACCCCAAAAGACCTTCACTGCCTCTACAGCAGCGATTTGGTTCCCCGCATCATTTACAGCTATATAGCCTTCTATAGGCATCAGGGAGAGATAGGTCATATTTACCAGGACATATAAAATGATTACCAGTAATAAACCAAAAGCAATACTTAAAGGTAAATTCTTGTGAGGATTTTTTATTTCTCCACCTAAAAAACCCACAGAGTTCCAACCTTCATACGCCCAGAAAGCAGCCAGCATGGCGGTGAAAATTGCGCTCATGGTAACAGGTTTTGCATTGAAGGGTGTCATAGAAAAGGAAGAAGCCACATTTGCCTCCGGGCTTGCCGTACCAAATCCGATAATGCTGATAATACCTGCCAGTACGAGAATAAGGAGAAGGGTACTGATATTCGCACCTATCTTCAATTTTCTGCTATTGACCCAGGTCAGAAAAACGATAAGGAGGATGGATACAAATTTTATATTAAACCCTTCAAACGGATAGAAAACGCCTCCAATATTTATATCACTCCAGGATTCAAGCATTGGCTTCAGTGTAATGATACTTCCCAGTGATTGGGCAAACACATACGCAATGGACGCGATGGCTGCTGTTTTTATGGCGGCAAAATTTGACCAGCCATAGAGAAAAGAGAAAAATCTCCCGTAAATCTTTTTGTAATATGCGTACTCTCCGCCGGTATCTGCCAACATGCTAGCAATTTCTGCATTACTCAAAGCACCCATCATGGTGATAATTCCGCCTAATATCCAACAGATCAATACCCAGCCGGGAGAATTCAATTCCGCAGCCATGGGAGCTACTTTCTTATAAATACCTGATCCGATAATATTACCGATGACAATGACAATTGCAAGTCGTAAACCGAGTGTACGATTTAATTGAGTAGATCCATTCATTTATCTTTATAGTTTTGGAATGAAGATTTAAAAATACATAAAAATATTTCTGATTTGGATAAATTTGGAAATGAAATTAAATTATTGAAGTATAATTGCACACTTTCGAAAAAGAAACGAATGACTCAATATGAAATATTATAAAGTTTTAGGTTTAATAGCCTGTGCAGTAGTGGCGATCAGTTGCTTTTTACCTTGGGCATTTTATCCGGACCTGAATAAAAGCTTCACAGGATTTTTTTCTGAAGAGAATATGTACGGCAAACCTGGGAAAGTTTTTATTTTCCTGGCAGTAATCAGCGCAGCATTGATTTTAATCAATCGTATCTGGGCAAAAAGAGTTTTACTTTTTGTAGCAGCTATAAATATCGCCTATCTTATTAAAAGTTATGTACTATTTACGACCTGTTACAGCGCGCTCTGCCCTGTTAAACAGTATGGCCTTTACCTTCTTATGGCAGGGACAATTATGCTTATGGTTGTTTCTATATTTCCGGATATGGAAGTGGAAAATGATGAAAACGATTTTTAATCATACAACTCAAATTTGTTCTTAGGCCTTCGATTATCCAGCCATTTAAAATTCCGTAGTTCTCTTTCGGCATCCGGGATATCATTCATCGGATACATGTGTCCTTTTATATCATTTATAAAAAGCACTTTTATTAATTCATCATTCCGGAAATAAAAATCGATCACATCTCCTGTCGCCCGGTTCATTCCAATATAGGCACTATCTGCATCCTGCATGTAATGAATGCTTTCCGATTGTTGACCCCGCACCCGGGCATAATCAATTTTACCACTTATAAAATAGGCATTAATGGTTTTACCGGCAATCTGGTTAAAAAAACCTTCTTTGGTCCGGTTGATCATCATTCCGTTCTCAAACACATACAATCTTTCGGGTTCTTTATTCTTTGTAAATAAGTAAACCGTATCCCCGGTAATCTGTGATTGTCCATTCCATATCACGGGATCTTTATAAAGTCTGAAAACAGAATCCTTTGTAGAAAAAAACAAACTATCACATACACTTTGTAAGGAATCGTTGAAGATGCGCACATTGTGAAAGGCCAGGAAATACCTGGAAGAATCTGAATTATCCAAACTGTCTTTTACCGTTTTTGAAATCTTATGTGTACTATCCTGAATTTTTTCTTCCGAATGACTTTTTAGAATTCCTGATACTGAAGTATCTCTGGGAACATGGGATAAAAGGGTGTCTATCCGTCCTGGTTGATTTAAACTATCTATTAAAGATTTTTCTGACAACTTTAAATTATCCGCGGGTTTTAAACTATCTGTCGTTTTTAAACTGTCTGCTGGTTTTAAACGAACAGCGGGGTTCAATTTACCTTTCGATTTTAAACGATTCTTCCGTTTTGAATTTTCTGCAGGTTTTAAACTGTCTGCTGGTTTTGGCTTACGGAACTTCTGGGCCATGTCCAAAATAGATGTATCTCTATCATTATTTGGTAGGATGGAATCTGATTTTGGTGGTGGAATCTTTAGTTGGGAACTATCTTTTTGTAACGAATCATGAATCATTTTTAACGACTCCTTCATTACGGGCTTTAAAAGAGTTTTATCATTGATGAGGGATAAACTATCTGCTATCCGGTTAGCAGAATCGCGTGGATTTCCCGTATTTGTTTCAATCAACGAATCAATTTTTTCATTCTGCTGAACATTCACATTCAGGACCGTATCCTTTTGCAAAATCATTTTACTACCCTTCAAACCGGAAAAAATGGTATCAGCGGCAATATATGTGCTGTCGTTTTTTTGCTGAATGATCAGCAAAGGTTTACGCGTAGCGAGGAATGAATTATTTTTTTTATTTAAAAAAATTTGGTTGGCAAGAATCACAAAACTATTTGCCGAATCTATGATAACAGCATTTCCCTCAAGCTGTCCGTCACCGGAAAGCCCAACGAGGGCCATATTATCGGCTGAATAAATTCTGCCGCTGCTGTCCTTTACTGTAGTACGCTGTGTAAAAAACGCATCGCCTGTATTAAGATCGTAAGAACCTTCTGTGGTGTTGATATCTACTTCGGCATTTTTAATATGCGTCTGACTAATGAAATTTGATTTCTTCGTTTGCATATTATAAAGAAGTGAATCTGCGGTGATGGTATCTTTCGGTCCTTTTACTTCTACATTTTTTTTAAAGTAAACATCTTTTGTATCTGAATAATAGGTTCCTTCAAGACTGGTAATAATATTCTTCTTTTCAATCACCTTTCCTCCTTTGTAAAAATTCCCTATTCCGGTTTCCAGATTATAATCCAGTTCTTTCGTAAAGAGAGTTCCTTTTCCATCCGTCAATTTTACATTCCCTGTCAAATACGCCATTTTCTCTATACCGAGATATTTTAAATAATCTCCGTAAGTATGGATCGTATCTCCCTGATTGATATGAATATGTCCGAAAGCCTCGATTTCATGCGTTGTGGGATTAAGAACAGCACTATCACTGTGAAATATAGTTCCTTCCTGTTTAATAACAGCTCCACCTGCCACTGTCTGAAGCGTGGTAATGGAATCTATTTTAATGGCCCGCATACTTGGAGCACGTATAATTTCAAACTCCTGTATCGTATCTGCGACACGAGCCGTTTTGGGCGTAATTTGAGAATAGGAAATAAGAGAAAAAGAAAGAAAAAACAATAAGGCGCCTACAAATTTCAGACAATTAAACATATTATTGATTTACCAATTTTAATGTATCGTCAATCAAAGGTGCTGTGATGTAATTGCCTTTATCCTTTTTACCAAAAATGGAAATGTTTACATACCGTTTTGGATGAACCCTGATATCATCGAGGAGAATATTCAATTTATTTGCAGTAGATTCAAGATTATTATACAATTCCTTGTCATTTAAAAGCAGACCAAGAGAACCGTCTTTACTATTTATTTTTGCGGAACCTTCCTTGAAATTATTTACTGCAACGTTTAGACTGTCAACTGTGGCCTGAAGTTGTATGGCAGAAAAGTGCTGAGATGCTATTTTTGCATTTTCCACGATCGCATTGAACTTATCATTATTTGTATTCAGGTTATTCGTAAATACCTCTACATTGCCCAGAGATTTCGAAAGTGCACCCTGTTGCGCATCCATCATGGTTTCCAGTGATACAGCGGATACAGCGAAAGATTTTGTAATGGTGTTCAGATTTGCAACGATATCCCGCACATTATTTTTTGTATTTACATCAAAAACATTGGTAATTATATGCAGAACGGAATCCAGCGATCTTACAGAATTTTTCACTTCATATAAAACAGGATTTATCAATTTCAGTGCTTCATCAAATGCGCCTGAGCTTGCCGTAGTTACAAGCGTATCTCCACTGTGCAAATACTTTGTGCCTGTGCCCAACTGAATTTCCATACTTGGGCTTCCAAGAAGGGTTGGATTGATAAGCGCAAGGGAATTTTCCGGGATATTTACCGGTTGGAAAAGAACAATTGTTACGAGGATGCTTTTTAAATCACGCCCGCCATCCAAACCTTCAATCCTTCCTACCCGAAGTCCGTTAATAATGACCGGGTTGGATTTTGCAAGACCCTGAACATCCGTATAGATCGCGTATAATTTATTTTCCTGTTTAAAGATGTTTTTCCCTTTCAGAAAACTGAAACCCAATACCAATATTGCAACCGCCACGACTACTAAAATACCCGTTTTTGTCTCGTTGTTAATCTTCATTTTCAATGTAATTGTCTTTTATTGATGTGTCAGAATATATATCAAAAGGCGATACACGTTGCGAAAGTAATGAAAGTTTATTCTATTGTCTTCCAAAAAAATCCATCTTTCTTTTTGAAAAAGATGGATTGCTATGTAGAACATTTCGAATGATCATAACTATAAGTAAGGAAGTTTGCAATCTTTGATTGCTTGGCTGAAGCCAAGGTTTTAGGTTTCAGGTTTCAGGTTGGGCATACCTACAACCCACAACCCACTACCTAACTACGCAAATGACACCGATGCATTATCCCAAACTTTTCCTCTTTCTGTTTTGATTGTTCGTGCGGGGAATTTTTGAATCACAGGATAATCATGTGTGGCCATTATAATAGCAGTACCATAATCGCGACAAATGCT
>JBBSSE010000191.1:0-5863 GCA_038242375.1 Chitinophagales bacterium | reverse complement strand
CCGGATACTTATGAAGAAATTTTAAAGTTAAAAGGTGTTGGACCTTATACTGCATCGGCCATAGCTTCCTTTGCGTTTGACCTTCCTCACGCTGTTTTAGATGGAAATGTTTTCAGGGTACTATCCAGGTTTTTTGGAATAGACCTGCCCGTTAATTCATCTGAGGGGAAAAAGGTTTTTTCAGAAAAAGCAAAGACACTTCTTGCAAAAAATCCACCGGCAATTTATAACCAGGCAATTATGGATTTTGGAGCAACTATTTGCAAACCTTTTTTGCCATTATGTAAACTATGCCCACTCCAAAATAAATGTATTGCTTTTAAAACAAATAAAGTTGATTCATTACCTGTAAAAGTGAAGGCCGCTGAAAAAAGAAAACGGTTTTTTAATTACCTGATAGTAGAATATAAAAGAAAATTCTACATAAAAAAACGCACAGATAAGGATATATGGCAAAATTTACACGAATTTCTGCTTCTTGAAACCAAATTTTTGATCAATGAGCAGCAATTGATCCACAATAAAGAGTTTGAACATATCTTTCACACGATACCTTTTGAAGTAAAAAGTATGTCAGATGTTTCCAGGCAGGTACTTTCACACCAGGTTATAACCGGACGTTTTTTTCATATGGAAATTACGGAGCCTTTGAAAAGTGAGTCCGGGTATCAGTTGATAAGTGCCAGGCAGTTGCAATTGCTGGCTTTCCCCAAATTTATTACAGCCTATTTGAAAGATTAAAATGTATCTTTAATTTTGTTTCAATGATATTTTTGAAAGGGAAATGAGATTTTTATGCGTGGAGTAAACAAAGTAATTTTAATAGGAAACCTGGGAAAAGATCCGGAAATTCAATACCTGGAAGGCAATATTGCCGTTGCTAAATTTTCATTGGCTACTTCAGAAAAGTTTAAGGATAAGGAAGGAAAAGTTTTTACACAAACAGAGTGGCATAACATTGTAGTTTGGAGAGGTTTAGCTGAGATGGCTCAAAAATATTTGCAAAAGGGAAACCGTGTTTATCTGGAAGGCCGCCTGAAGACGAGGCATTGGGAGGATAAGGAGCATAGAAGAAATGCAATCACTGAAATAATTGCAGATAACCTTGTTATGATGGACAGGAAAGAAGATGTACAAACAGGACAAGGAAATATTTCCGGCTCATCTTTAGATGATTTTGAAAAGAATATCAATTCCTGATCCTGTTAATTTGAAAAGAATACTATTATAACTAAAATAACCTGCATTGGATTATCATTCGATTACTGAATTATTTGTGACAGGTACATTCATGGTTATTGTGCCCATCGATACGCCTATTCTGATATTTATTTTATTTATCTTATTCCTGCTGTCTTTTTTAATTTCAGGCTCAGAGGTTGCCTTCTTCTCGCTTACATTGAAGGATGTGAATATGCTTAAAACCCGTCGCCAGCCTTCTTATAAGCGGATTGTAGATCTGCTTGATCAGCCAAAAACACTGATGGCGTCTTTGTTGATTGCAAACTGCCTGGTGAATATTGGAATTATTTTGATCGGTAATAACCTGATGAGCGAATGGGTTACAGGACTGGAACTTCATGTGATTCCGGCATTTATTCTAAAAGTTGTTGTCATTACGATCATCATTGTATTGTTTGGTGAAATATTACCAAAAGTATGGGCAGCAAATCATAAAATTTGGTTTGCTTCTACAGGATCTATGGTTGTGGAAATCTTCCACAGTTTGCTTTTTAAATTCAGCAGTAAACTTGTAAATGTTGGTAATAAAATAGAAAGCAGTTTAAGATCGGATGCACATTCCACGGATGATAATCAGTTGGATTATGCTATAGATCTTTTACCGGATCATGAAGCATCTATCGATGAAAAGCAAATTTTGAAAGGCATCAGGAAATTTGGAAATACAACCGCCAAACAGACGATGCGTACACGTCTTGATGTGAGTGGGATAGAAATAAATTCACCCTATAAAGAGATGATGGTGAAAGTGAAAGAGATGCATTATTCCAGGCTACCAGTTTATAAAAATAATCTTGATGAAATAGCCGGTATGCTGCATACAAAGGATTTATTGCCTCACCTGAATGAGCAGGAAAGCTTTGACTGGCATCCGCTTATGCGGCCTGTTTTTTATGTGCATGAACAAAAACTGATTAAAGATCTGCTGCAGGATTTCCGGAATAAGCGGATGCATATTGCTGTGGTTGTAGATGAATTTGGAGGTACATCCGGCATTGTGACCCTGGAAGATATCATGGAAGAAATTATTGGAGATATCCAGGATGAATTTGATGATGAACAAAGCGCCAATAAAAAATTAGATGACAATAACTATATTTTTGAAGGCAGGACAATGATCAATGATTTATGCCGCACATTGCGTTTGCCGGCAAATACATTTGAAAAGTTACGGGGAGAAAGTGATTCCCTTGGTGGCCTGCTTTTGGAAATTGCCGGAGAAATCCCACAAGTAAATGTGGAGTTGAAAACGGATAAGTTTATTTTTACTCCGCTTGAAATTAATAAGAACCGTATAGAAAAAGTAAAAATTACCTTGCGTAATAATGAAGAATTATAAATAGAATTACGAATGACTCTCCGGAAAATATCTTTTTTTTGTTTGCTTGCTTTCGCAATGTTTTGTAGTTGCAACGATAGCTTTACTGTTAAAAAAGAAGGTTATTTTAAAATTGATTTTCCAAAAAAAGAATATACTACTTTTAATGAGCCTTCATTTCCATATTCCTTTGAATACCCCATATATGCCCGGATAATAAAAGAGTCTGCTTTTCCGGGTGAGAATAATGATAGTCCCTATTCCATTGATATTGATTTCCCGCAGTTCAAAGGAAAGATATTTATTAGTTATAAAAATATTTCCGGGGTTTCCGTTTACAAGGTAAAAACGCCGGACGGCGGCTACCGGGATTCCACAGCTATGAATAATTTTGATAAAATGGTGGACGATGCCTACAAGCTGACGTATAAAAACGATATAAAAGCACAGTCAATCAGAGATTCTGTTATGCATACACCGAATGGATTGACCGGAATCTATTTTCAGCTTTCCGGAAATGTAGCTACAGCAAACCAGTTTTTATTATCAGATTCTACAAAGCATTTTTTAAGAGGTGCCCTTTATTTTGATGCCACACCAAATGAAGATTCACTTAGACCTGTAAATTCTTTTCTAAAGGAAGATATGAAGCACATCATTAACACGCTCAAGTGGAAATAATTAAGACCTATAAGGTTTTCGAAACCTTATAGGTCTGGTCTAAAATAATTTCCCGGAAAAATCTTCTCTATCCATTTTTTTGCACTTTTCTTCCATTAGCATATAAGTAAGGCAAATAAATAATGCCGAACTTTGTCATCGTTAAATTGAACAGAAGATGAATGAAAAACAAACACTGGATATTCCTTTATCAGGAATGGAAAGTGAACATTGCGCTTTGATCATAGATAAAAGCCTGGATAAAATAGAAGGAATCGGTAATCATAAGGTAGAATTAAATAATAAGCGTGTACTTGTGAATGTCAATGGAGGTAAGGAAATATTACCAAAAGTGATTAATTCAATTCGCGGATTAGGATATGGTGTAGAAACGATACAAAAAATATTTCCTGTCTTAAATATGAGTTGCGCTTCTTGTGCTTCCGGTTCACAGGATACCTTACAACACGTTCCTGGTGTGGTATCGGCCGCAGTAAATTATGCTAATGGAAACGCTCAGATAGAATATATTCCTTCCATGACCAATCCGCAGAAACTGAAAAGTGCCCTGCAAGGTGTTGGATACGATTTGATGATTGATGAAAGCGGTGAAGCACATGATGCCCTGGAAGATCTGCATGTCCAAAAATTTAAGTCGCTCAGAAAAAGAACCGTTGCTGCTATCGTTCTTGCCACTCCATTATTTTTGATAGGAATGATCTTTATGCATATTCCTTATGCAGATTACATCATGTGGGTGTTGGCTACGCCGATTGTGTTTGTTTTTGGGCGCCAGTTTTTTACAAATGCCTGGAAACAATTGAAACACGGTTCTGCAAATATGGATACGCTGGTGGCTATGAGTACCGGAATCGCCTATTTATTTAGTGTATTCAATATTTTATTTCCGCAGTTTTGGTTAAGTAGAGGTATTGAGCCGCATGTATATTTTGAAGCCGCAGGTGTTATCATTGCTTTTATTTTATTAGGAAGAATGCTGGAAGAAAAAGCAAAAAGTAATACTTCATCAGCTATCAAAAAACTTATGGGAATGGCTCCTGAAAATGTGCTGCTCATTGATGAAAATGGAACACAAACTGTAACCAGGATCACAGATGTACAAGTAGGCAATATGTTGCTTGTGAAGCCGGGAGAAAAAATTGCTGTGGATGGTAAAGTAATTTCAGGAGTATCTTTTGTAAATGAGAGCATGATTAGTGGCGAGCCTGTGGCTGTGGAGAAAAGTAAAGGCGCACATGTGTTTGCCGGAACGATTAATCAGAAAGGAAGTTTTCAGTTTATCGCTGAAAAAGTGGGTGGCGATACCATGCTTGCGCACATTATTAAAATGGTGCAGGATGCACAGGGAAGTAAAGCTCCTGTACAGAAATTAGTTGATAAAATTGCCGGAATTTTTGTTCCCATCGTTATTGGGATAGCTTTTTTAAGTATGATCGTATGGATTTTGGTTGGCGGAGATCATGGCTTGACGCATGGATTGCTTGCCCTCGTAACGGTTCTTGTTATCGCATGTCCATGTGCATTAGGTTTAGCTACTCCTACGGCAATTATGGCGGGAATTGGTAAGGGTGCAGAAAATGGAATATTGATCAAAGATGCAGATAGCCTTGAACGGGCAAAGAAAGTCAATGCAATTATTTTAGATAAAACCGGAACGATTACTGAAGGAAAGCCGGTGGTTACAGATATTTTGTGGCTGAATAATGATTCCGGAAATTCCCCATACCTGGCCAGCCTCGAAAACAAATCAGAGCATCCTTTGGCGGATGCTGTTGTACAATTTTTAGGAGAAAAAAAATTATTCCCTGTAGAAGATTTTAAAAGTATTACCGGAGCCGGGGCGAGTGGTGTTATAAAGAAGGAATTGTTTTATGTAGGTAATTTCGCCTTGTTGAAAAAGAATGAAATTGTTGTCAATGTTCAGTTTAAGGAGAAAATGGACGAGTGGCTTCAGCAGGCAAAAACTGTCGTATTTTTTGCCAGTAAAACAGAAGCGCTGGCAATGATTGCGATAGCAGATAAAATAAAACAAAATTCCGAAAAGGCTATAAAGGATTTGCAAGATGCAGGCCTGGAGGTTTATATGCTCACAGGTGACAATGCTGCTACCGCAAAAGCAATTTCCGAACAACTGGGCATTGAAAACTACAAAGCAGAAGTGCTGCCGGAACACAAGGCAGATTTTGTAAAAGAATTGCAGAGAAAGGGGAAAATAGTCGCGATGGTTGGGGACGGTATAAATGACAGCAGTGCGCTTGCCCAGGCTGATGTGAGTATTGCAATGGGGCATGGAAGTGATATTGCTATGGACGTGGCCAAGATGACCATTATTTCATCTGATCTCGGAAAAATTCCTAAAGCAATAAAACTTTCCCGGCTTACGGTAAGTACGATTCACCAGAATTTATTCTGGGCGTTCTTCTACAACCTGATCGGTATTCCGATTGCCGCCGGTATTCTATATCCTATTAATGGATTTTTATTAAATCCGATGATTGCCGGAGCAGCTATGGCATTTAGTTCTGTAAGTGTGGTAAGTAATAGTCTGCGGCTGAAAGGAAAAAAATTATAAGGAAAATATATCATTAATAAAACCAAATAAATCAATAAAAGAATGAAACT
>JBBSSE010000190.1:0-5874 GCA_038242375.1 Chitinophagales bacterium | reverse complement strand
GCCTTCTGGCATGGTAACTCCACAGAGTATTTTTTGGCCGGATGAATAGGTACGCCATGCATGCCCGGTCAGGTTACCTCTTACCACCATTTCAATTTTAAAAGGCACACATAATTTCCCGATTGAAACATTTGGCGCAGGTGTTTGTAGAAGCCAGTTTGGACATATATCCAAAGTTTTTCCCAGCATGTAAGCAGCTATTTGATTTAAAACTTGTCCTTTAAATGGTATTGGACGAGGTAAAATAACATCAAAAGCGGAAATCCGGTTACTTGCGATCATGACTAATAATTCATTATTAATCGTATAAACATCTCTTACCTTTCCTTTATAAAAGTTAGTCTGAAGGGAAAAATTAAAGGGATTCATCAGGTACAATTTTTTCTGCAAAAGTGCGTTAAAATAAATTGGATAAAGAAAAATTATTTAATTAAAAAAATTATTTTTTTTAACAAATAGAACAATACTATATTGCTTTAAATTAAAAACCAAAATGTTAAGTATGAGAAAAGTTTTCAAAGGTTTTACTTTCGGATTAATCGGAATTCTCTTTTCGATTTCTGCCCTTGCCCAAAGTAGCACCATTAAAGGAAATATAATAAACGGCAGCACTAATCAACCTGTACCAGCTGTTTCGATAACGGTCAAAGGGCATGGTGCTGGTACATATACCGATGATAAAGGGAATTTCTCTCTGACGGTTAATGATCCATTTCCCCTTACTTTAAATATTTCCTCGATTGGATTTGAATCGCAGGTAATTACTGTAAAGAATGCATCGACTCCGCTATCAATTATTTTAACACCTGCCAGTGTGCTTGGGCAGGATATAGTCGTTTCCGCAACACGTTCGGCTGAAAAAATTATGGAGTCTCCGGTAACGATCGAAAGGATCAGTGCTGCAAATATCCGTAATACTTCAGCCGTTTCCTACTATGACATGGTGGGCAAGTTAAAAGGAGTAGACGTTGTAAATGCGTCCCTGACATTTGCATCTCCAAGTACAAGAGGTTTTAACGGAAGTGGTAACCTTCGATTAAACCAGATTGTTGACGGAATGGATAACCAGGCTCCCGGTTTGAATTTCTCGGTTGGAAGTGTGATCGGTATTACAGAGCTGGATGTGGAAAGTATTGAATTACTTCCGGGTGCATCTTCTGCATTATATGGTCCGGGTGGTATGAATGGTGCTTTAATTATCACCAGTAAAGATCCATTCAAATACCAGGGACTTTCCTTTCAGGTAAAGACTGGTGTCATGAATATTGATAACAAAAGCCGCAAGACTTCTCCTTATTATAACTGGAACCTTCGTTGGGCTAAAAAAATAGGAGAGAAATTTGCTTTTAAAGTAACAGGAGAATTGGTTCAGGCTAAAGATTGGGTTGCTGACGATTACCGCGATTATGATCGTCTTGGAACAACAGGTGCGATTAAAAACGGGACACGTTCAACAGATCCAAACTATGATGGTGTAAATACCTATGGAGACGAAACTACAGCAGATATTCGTGCTAATGTGTTAGAACCATTGGCTGCAGCGGCACCATTTTACAAACCATACATAGATGCATTACCTGCTTCAATTCCTGTATCCAGAACAGGTTATGCTGAAAAGGATCTCTTAAATCCAAATACCGTGAATGCAAAATTAACCGGTATGTTAAGTTATAAACTCACTTCAAGAACAGCTCTGAATGCAGCAGCTTATTGGGGCACCGGAAATACAGTATATACAGGAAGTGACCGGTATTCTTTATTAAATCTTGCTATTGGACAATATAAATTAGAATTAGTAAATCCTAAATGGTTCCTGCGTGGATACACTACCCAGGAAAATGCAGGAGATTCATATAATGCTACAGTTACTACCCGTTTAACAAACGAAGCCTGGAAACCAAGTGGTGGGGCAGGAGGTTGGTATTATCAATACGCAACAGCATTCCTGGGAGCCAAAGTAGGTGGAGCAACGGATATCAGTGCGCATAATGCAGCAAGAGCTGTTGCTGACAAGGGCAGACCGGATGCGAATTCACCTGAATTCAAAAAGCTTTTTGATAAAGTGAGAAGCATTCCTATTTCCAAAGGCGGCGGTCTGTTCGTTGATAAAACAAATCTGTATAATTTAGAAGGGCAATATGATCTTTCTGAAACTACCCGCGCTTTCGCTGACATCTTAGTTGGCGCAAACTGGAAAAGATATGTATTAAATTCTGAAGGAACTTTATTCGCGGATTCTTCCGGCACTATTCCAATTAATGAGTACGGAGCATATATCCAGGCTACAAGAAAATTAGCAAATGACAGGCTTACGCTGATCGCTTCTGCGCGTTACGATAAAAATGACAACTTTGACGGCAGATTTACTCCGCGTTTCTCTGCAGTTATAAAGGTTGCAGAAGATAATAACATCCGTTTATCTTACCAGCAAGCTTACCGCTTTGGTTCTACGCAACAACAGTGGATCAATCTTCGTGTAGGTGGTGGTACTGCGCTTATTGGTGGAGTAAAAGATTTTGCTACTTTTTATAAATTTAATACCAATCCTATTTACGGAATTGATGCTAATCTTTTTGCCGGTACACCGAAAGTGTTTAATCTTCCAAAATTTAAAGCGGAAACCGTGAATTCCTTTGAAGTTGGATATAAAGGTTTGCTTGCAGACAAAAAATTACTGATCGATATGTATGGTTATTATGGAATTTACAAGGACTTTATTACCCGTACATTGATAGCGCAATCTGTAAATGGAAATATAAATGTATTAACGAACCCGGCTACTGTAAAAGCGAATCTGAACAACGCTGCGCTTGTAACAACTTATTCAGTTCCTACAAACGTAAAAGGTGATGTAACCACTTACGGATATGGTATTAGTCTGACGTATGCTTTACCATCTAATTTCACGATTTCTGCAAATACAACATCTGATAATTTAGAAGGTGTACCTGATGGATTCGTGGCCAGCTTTAACGCACCAAAATACAGAGTAGGCGCGTCTTTCGCAAACACAGGATTTGGCTACCAAAAAAGAATGGGCTTCGATATTTCCTATCGCTGGCAGGATGATGTTATTTTCCAAAGTGATTTTGCAACAGGACTTGTTCCCGCTTTCACCACTCTTGACGGACAGGTGAGCTACAGGTTTCCGGCTGAAAAAGTATTGTTGAAAGTTGGAGGTACCAATTTACTAAACCAATATTATCGTAATGGATTTGGTAATGCTACAATTGGTGGACTATATTATGTAAGCATTGGTTATAACCTGTTTTAATCCACAATTAATTAGATCATTTTTAAAGATATACTATGCAACTCAATCAAATAAAAAAACATACCGTTTCAAAAATTGCCCTGTTTTGTGCAACCGCAATTTTGGCTGTATCCTGCAACAAAGATTTACCCGAAGCAATTCCCATTCCTTTTCAGAATACGAATCCGGTGGCTACCACTATTGGTGCTGAAATCAGTTCCAATCCGGATTATAGCATTTACAAAGCTGCTGCTACAAGGGTAGGGATACTTCCTTTATTATCAGATACTTCCAAAGTTTTTACTGTTTTTGTACCGAATAATGCCGCGTTCATAGCTTCCGGAATTCCCTCAGAGGCCGTTATTGCTGCATTGCCAATAGCGTCTGTGGGTGGAATTGTGCAGTATAGCATCATCCCGGGAGAGCAATTTACCGCGGCACAAATTCCAACGACCTTTCCTAATATTCAATTGCCTTCTTATGTTACAATAGGTGAATTACCCGGAACTGGTGTTCCCATTAAAATGTCTATTTTCCCTTCAAAAAGAGGATCAAATATTTGGGTGAATACAATGCCTGTAACTAGCCCAGACCTGAAATTTAAAAACGGAACCATCCATTTAGTGGCAGGGGTAGTAGCTCCACCTTCAGCAGTACTGAAAGATATAATAGCTACGAAAGCGGATCTTTCTTATTTTAGGGCAGCAGTGGTAAGAGCTGACAGCGGGCAGGATTTGGCCACAACTGCAAGTCTCAACTATCTTTTAGCCTACCCGGTTACAAATATGACTGTTCTTACACCAAATGACGATGCTTTTAAAACATTGATTCATGGATCTATCTATAGCTACCTTGTTAGTGTAGGTACACCTCCGGCAACTGCTAATGATCAGGCAACTGCTTTGAGTTCTAAACCTGATGTTTTTCAAAATCCAGCATTATTTGGCGTACTTACTGCCGCAACAGTTAAAGGATTATTAGCGTACCATTTCCTGGCCACTAATGCAGGTGCCGGTTACCAGCCAAATATCAGAGCGTTTTCTAATAATTTTGAAACAACTCCCACATTACATACAACACTTGTGAATAGCTCAGTCGCTGTTCATCCGGGAATAATGGCACAAGCAACTTTTACCGGCCCATTTGTTTCCAGCCTGAAGTTTACAGGTATGGGAACTTTTCCTCCGGGCGGAGCTCCTTTTTCTGGTCCTGCCGCTACTGTTGTTTCGAAGGACAATCTGGGAGTAAATGGAGTCTTCCACATTATAGACAAAGTTTTACTACCGCAATAAATATTTTAAAAAATATAAAAAGGAGCGTACTTAAATGTCGCTCCTTTTTTTTTGTGCGTCACGCATGTTATTAACTATAAGGCGCAAATCCTGAACGAGAGTTGTAGTACTTATCGTTAGCCAAGAGTCCCGAAAGAATTCGGGATCCTGACCGCCTAAGAATCTGACAGAAACTGGCGACAAATATTCGAGCTGACCAACCGAAACTTCATAGGAGATAGTTGTGCCAAAAAAACAAAGCTCTATACTACAGATTAGAAAAAGAAATCAACGATACTGAATTAAGGTTGACATGGATAATAGTTTATAACCATTAAGTAATACATTAGGAAAAGTATTATACTGGAACTGCTATTAATTTTTATAGCCTTGCTTTATTTTATCATTATGCGATGCACAAATAGACGCACTCAAATTGTACCTCGAAAAAAGTATGATGGCGGAAAAAAGTGTAATGAGGCAATTGATGAGGTCGCACTATCACTCGAAATATACAGTCACTGATTCTGTTAAAAAATATATAAAAAAACGCATGCATCAATAATATATTATGCATAACTTTAAAAAAGTACATTTGCCAAGTTACCAGGTTCTGTTGCTTTTCTCAATTATTAAAACTAATTTATGAAATACCTGACATCATTCTTCTTATTGCTGATATTATCCGCATCAAGTTGTAAAAAAAACAAAACCACAGAACAACTTCCACCTGAAACGCAAGAAGGAAAGTTTACGATCGGCTTTAAAGTGGATGGGAAAATCTATACAGCCAATGGGAAGGGCGGGTTATTAAGTTCGGAGCATGTCTACTATAGCTTAATCTCAACAAACAATTCTATTTACATTTCGGCGTCAAACACCAGCGATTTGAAACCGAAATTCAATCTTTCTTTATCAATAAATTACAAGGACAAACATGGACTCTATGAAATGAAAAATTATCCCTATCATGGAGACTTTATGGACACAAAAGACGGAACGATTTCAGGGGGCGTTACCAACTTTACCACTTCCGATGCATATATAGGGAAGGTAAATATTAAATACTTCAATGGTTCTTATAGCCCGTATTCTTCAGGAACTATTTTATCCGGAACTTTTGAAATGGATGCGGTCAATAGCGAAGGTAAGGTCATACATATAACTGATGGAAGGTTTGATATAGGACAATGAAAATATATTACTGATTAAAATATACATTATGAAAAGAATTATACTTTACACGATCTTAATTCTCATTTCTTTTGTCTTTGGCTATGCAGCGCAAGCTCAAACCGAAATAGAGATAGAACCAAATGGCAGGACCTACTCTCAAATATTTGACAGCCT
>JBBSSE010000189.1:0-5898 GCA_038242375.1 Chitinophagales bacterium | reverse complement strand
TTTTTTAACCGGAAAGTTTCTGTGGTGGCAAGAGTAAGCTTTGCTACGGGCGTGCCGTCCTGAAGCGTTTTGTACTCCGGGTCTTTCCCGGTATTACCTAATAAGATTACTTTATTGATCCCTCTCATTTTTACGTTGATTTAAATGATTTATTTGTACTAAAAACAGGATAAGATTTACCAGGCTTCAAAGGGATATACAATATTAGTGAAAATAAACATGCTTATTTCAAATTACATATCCGTAGTAGTCCAATTTAAATCCATAACCTTCTTACTCCTCCCGATATGGGCGTTTCCGCCGCATCATTTCTCCATTGATATGTTCTTTTTATTTATTGGCACCCAAAAATCAACAACAGGGACGTTCAAAGCAATTTTTCAGGCATTATAAAATAAAGGACCATTTGTTGGCGGAAATTGCGGCATCTGCACACGAATAATTTTGGCTAAAGGCCTCCAACAATGGCATGATCCGCGCTGAAACACAGCCCAACGAACAAAAAAAAAGACCACCCAAAATCAGGTAGTCTTAATTAACGGAGAACAATGATCTTACTACAAATCACGCAGCCGTGCGGCTTGTAATATCGCTGTACACCAACTGGTTGTTGGTACCAATAGCACCCATACGGCAGTAATATAGCACGCCGCGGGTAAGATTATTGATTTTCTGTTTGGTTTTGGTACTCGCAATGCGATTCCATGCATCAGTGGTCATACCTTCCAGTGTGGCGTATTCGTAAATGTAACTGGCCGCACCAACTACCCGCTTACCCGTGCAAATTATTTCACCATGATTGATACCGTTGGTGATTACAAGAGAAGATGGCTTTTCCAATGGCGGACGGGTTCCCGGTACCGGTACTATGGTAAAACCGCTGGACCTGGCTTTGGATTCGCTGCCATTACTGGTTAACAATACATAGTAACTCCACATGTGCAGTTTTTCCGCCAGGAGAGCCTTCCTTTCATTCTTTAATGAAATTTTGACACTATCACGGGTCTTGCAGTGAGTAAGGGCTTCTGAATATGCATTCAAAATTTCCTCCATTTCAAGTAGAGAGGGCGATGGAGTTGGAAAGTGCACATTCTCCGTCATGGCGCTAAGAATTTGGATTGCCCTTGTTAGGATCGTGGGGTCGCTCATTCGGCTGAACCCGTTTCTTAATTTTAAAATCATAATTTTTTAGATTTTTTAATTATTAGAAAAAATTGTTGAACTGATATAACAGCCGGACATATAGTTTTATTGTGTAGCATAAAACCCTAAGGAATTACTATTTACACTCTTGTAATTATATCTATCTTTAAAAAGCTATATAATAGTATGGATATGAATAAGTTAATAATAATATACAACAATTATTGGTACGAGCAATATTTTTTAATTTTTCGTACATTTTATTTTATTTCTTTGTTTTACGAGAAAAACGTTTAGGGAAACATCGGAATCATCCTAAAAATCTGCCGGTAAATGGTCTTCTTTTTCAGAAAAAAAGGGAGTTTTCCTAATACAAATGACATTTGTTGGTATACAAATACCTTTTGTTGGTATACAAATACCTTTTGTTTGTATACAAATGCCTTTTGCAGGTATACAAATACCTTTTGCAGGTATACAAATACCTTTTGTTTCTATACAAATACCTTTTGTTTCTATACAAATGCCTTTTGTTTCTATACAAATGCCTTTTGTTGGTGATACATTGTCTATTGCAGGTATGCAAATGCCTATTGCATGTATACAAATGTCTTTTGCAGGTATACAAATGCCTTTTGTATGTATACAATTGGTTTTTTATGCCGAAGAATACCTTTTGTTGGTATACAAATCGTTTTTGTTTGTATACAAAAGCCTTTTGTATATATACAAATGCCTTTTGTTGGTAAACAAATAGCTTTTCTTAGCATGCGACGACCATTGTTTAGCATGCGATGACCATTGTTTAGCATGCGACGACCATTGTTTAGCAAGCGACGACCATTGTTTAGCAAGCGACGACCATTGTTTAGCGTGCGACGTCCATTGTTTAGCAAGCGAAGGCCATTGTTTAGAAAGCGATGACCAGTATTTAGCAAGCGAAGACCATTGTTCCCGGAGTGATGACTTTTGTTGTGAGAGCGAAGATCATTGTCGTAAGAGCAATCGCCCGTGTGCACAGCACAATAACCTTTGTTCATAAACAATATTATTTACCTTGAAAACAACCGCCTTTTTATCAGTGCAATTGCATCAGCTCCTTCCCGGACTATAAGGCATTCCGATTCCGGTTTGGTCCGGCGGCTCAAATATTTATTAGGTATGCCTGGTCTTTTTGGCTGAAAGAAATTTTATTTGGATTGTGCCTTTACTGTATTCATTTATATGAAAACAGGAAATCAGGCCGGCACCCTCGTAGTAATAGTGAGATTTAACCTCAAATTGAATTTTTACTTTCATCATTATAAAATTTATCAACGCGGTCTTATTTTTTGCCTTGTATGCCATCAATCCCTTTCATATTGACTGCCAATGCAGATTAAAGAAAATTCCGGTATGAAAATAGTATCAGTTTCATTTATAAATTTTATTCCCGTATGATTTTTCTCCATTCTTTCTTTTTTCTGCAAACTTTTTTCGGCGCTCCAAAGATTCCATTTGATGCTGTAGACCAACTTGAAGCGAATATCCCGGATATCATTATCTGGGCAGCTCCAGTCATGTTTTTATTTGTATTGCTGGAATGGTATTTATCTAAAAAACAAAATAAAAATCTGTACGATAAAAAGGATTCGATTGGCTCCATATCTGTAGGAATTGGAAATGGCATCATTAATTTCTTTCTTAAAATCCTGTTCCTTTATCTCACTATTTATATTTACAACCTTGTGCCATGGCGCATTCCCTTTGCCTGGTGGACATTTATCCCGTGTTACCTGATTTTTGATTTGTGTAGTTATTGGTCGCACCGTATTTCTCATCAGCAAAGGTTTTGGTGGGCCACTCATGTCGTGCACCATAGCAGTGAAAACTACAATCTCACGGTTTCATTCCGACTTAGCTGGGTCCAAAACATAAAAATTATTTTCTTTTTACCCGTTGCCCTCCTTGGTTTTCATCCAATCATATTTTTTATTACAAGCCAGGTAGCCGTTTTATTTCAATTTTGGGTGCATACAGAATACATTCGAAAATTACATCCTGCTATTGAGTATGTTTTTGCCACCCCATCCAATCACCGGGTCCATCATGGTTCCCAGGAAAAATATATCAATAAGAATTATGGGGCTACGTTTATATTCTGGGACCGGATCTTTGGAACCTACCAAAAGGAAGAGGAGCAGGTTTTGTACGGAATTACATCAGAAGTTCCCAGTAAAATAAATCCATTGATACTCAATTTTCATGAGTATCAGGAAATGTGGCGGGATATTAAATCAACCAAAAGCTTTAAACAAAAATTATTTTACATTTTTGGAGATCCCATTGAGATAGCCATAAAAAAGAAATCCTTAATAAAGGAAGAGACCAAAATAGAAAGTGAATATGTCTGAGATTTCTTTTAAAAAAAAAAGCCGGAAAATTATTTCGTTTATATTCAATATTTTTTGTTGGTAGTTGTTTCAATAAGACCGGTTCTTTTTAGATAGGTCATTATTGAACTTGCTATACTGCTCAAAGGTTATGAATGATTTTCGGAGAAAGAACCGGAACGCGTTAGCTGCCTGATTGGTTTTTTTTTTTTGGAGACTGAATCTGCACGGGGCAATCGTTCAGGCTGCCGAAAGAAGCGCCCCGACCGTACCGGACCATACACTTTTTTGTTCCTTGCGAAATTTAGGTTGCTGATATCAGAAGTTGGTAGTATAAAAATGTAGTTATAAATACTCCATTTGGGAAAAAAATGATGCGGCAATGAATAGATCTTTCATATTGGCTGAAAAGGAATTTATCCATTTCTACCGGATTGGTGATTGAGTGGGATATTACGTGTAAAGAAGAAATTCTTTACCAAACGGATGGTAGCCTTGTGCCTGAAGGAAGTTTTTTATTAATCTCCTTGTCTAAAAGTATCACCTCCCGTACTAAGGTTTTTTTCCTTCCGAAGACCATTCAACCCTAAAGCTGATTCCTTTTCATAAGAAATACAAAACAAGTCTCCTCTTCCGTAGAGGTGAAACTTAAAGTAGCCTTATGAGCCCTGGCTATTTCTGCGCAGATATACAAACCTAATCCTAAGCCATCGGAATCGGGACCATGACCTTCTTTTTTAAAAGGCTCAAACAGTCGCTCCTGTTGGTCTTCAGGGATTGGAGTACCTTTATTACTAACAGAAAGTTCTATTTTATCCTCCACATTGCGGGCGCGAATTGTTACCGGCGATTGAAAATCCCCGTGTTTGAGTGCATTGCCGGTTAGGTTGGATATTAATTGGGCTATTCTGTACGAATCACAAAAGACAGGTTCGCTTAAGTGGAAAAAAGTGTTGATCTCTCTATGCGGATAGATAAGTCTCATTTCATCTACTACCTGCTGAAGCACAGGTTCAAGAATTGTTTCTTGCCTGGATAATACAATTTCCTGCCCCAGGCGTGTCCTCGTAAAATCCATAATATTATCGACAAGTTCCATCATGCGGACATTGCTCCGTTTGATGATGCCCAGGAGGATGGCCTCATCTGGGCCCTGTGTGGATAACAGGATATCTACCGCCATCGAAACCGCTGCAAGCGGATTTCGAAGATCATGGCCTAAAACTGCAATAAACTGGTCCCGCAGAGATACCGTATCTATTTGTTTTGTCGTTTCATTTTCGGCTAAATTTTTAGCATCCAGAAGATTTCGTTCGTATTGGAGCCTGTCAGTAGCTTTTAATATTGTGTAACGGATAAAAGATGCGTGACCATCTTTGTTCATGTGCTGAAGCGCATTCACCATAACCCGTAATTTCTTCCCGCCTTTTTGGTTGATTTCAAGCACCACTTCTTCAAAAAATCCCTGCATTAGAATAAGCGGTGCAAGATGGGTTTCATAATAGATTCTGCTTCCGATAGAAAATAGTTTAGAAAATTGCATTCCAATTAAATCCTGCGCGGAAGCATTTACCCACTCTGCTATTTTCGCATTCGCTCTTGAAATAACTCCTTTTGAATCTGTAATGACAAAGCCATTCAAAGCATTTTCGAAAAAATCCTCAAAATCTTCCTGTAGGGGAGGTACGGGTATAGAGTTCTGCCTGGCCATTATACCAGGAATTTTTTTATTTCATCAATTGTTTCCAGGGGAGCGCTTAAATTAGGACAGTGACCGGTGGCCTCCATCAGCACGAGCTTGCTGTCTTTAATTTGTTGATGCATAAAGGTGCCAACGGACACAGGGGCTATTACATCATTCGAACATTGCAAAATGAGGGTAGGGATATTGACGTGTGTAAGTAGTTTTCGTTTATCACTTAGAAAGGTAGTGCGGGCAAAATGTTTTGCTATAACAGGATCTGTGCGGCAAAAGCTGTTCGTGAGCTCTTCATTTAAATCTTCCCGGTGCGGATTGCCCATGATAACCGGTGCCATTGTCTGCGACCATCCAAGATGATTTTGATCAAGAGATTCCAGTAATTCTTCTATTTCCGGTTTTGTGAAACCTCCTACATAATCCCCCTCATTGATGTAAGAAGGGGAAGGAGCTACCAATATCAATGATTGAATCAGGCCGGGAACTTTCTGTGAAGCAATAATTCCTAACAGGGAACTTACTGAATGGCCAACATAAATGATTTCCTTCATTTGAAGATGTTTGGCGACTTCTATGATATCATCCGCATAGCCTTCCAGATCACCATATTTCCCGGGATCAAAAGAAGATAGATCAGAACCACCTGCCCCTACAAGATCTAATAATACAATTTTATAATCCTCC
>JBBSSE010000188.1:0-5902 GCA_038242375.1 Chitinophagales bacterium | reverse complement strand
CCTTTTAGTAATGGATCCCTCCCGTCAAAAGACGTATGTTCGGGAGATAAAAAGCGGTCAGCCTGCTGAGTAGATTTATTCAATCCCATTCTGGCTCTAAATCTCAAGGAACTGAAAGGAGAATATTCAGCAGCAAAATTATTTGTCATACCTGAACTTTTCTCCAGGGAACGACTATTCAACCGATCATTCCAAAGAGGATTTTGAACCAGATCTTCCGGAGTATCTTCAAGCCATTTATTTACAAAACCATCTTCAGTAGTTTTTCTGTAATACGGATTCGCACGCGCATATTCAGAAAAAGAGACTGTTGGGTTGCGGGCACTCACCTGCTCCAACGTCAACTTATTACTGAATACGAACTTATTTTTACGATAGATTAAATCTACATTACCACTCAGTATTGACCTGGAAGAGTTTTTCATTACGCCATCAATAGTATTGTAATTTGCGCCAATGCCATATCTCATGGCGGCATCTCCCCCTTCAGCATAGATAGATTGCCTTTGGTTCACACCTGTACGAATTGGTTCAGTAAGCCAATAAGAGTTTACTCCATTGGTTACATCAGCCAATCTTTTATTATACAGCCCCCAGGTATTCAGTGAATAGCGGCCGGCCATCAATTCAAATTCAAGTTTTTCCTGTGCATTCATTAAATTATAACTCGAAAAATCAGCTACAGAAATATTTAGATTGCTATTATAAGAAACCCGTAATTGACCCGGAAGAGGTTGTTTTGTTTCAATAACAACAACTCCGTTCGCGGCTTTCGATCCATAGATAGCAGTTGAAGCAGCATCCTTTAAAATAGTAATGGATTCCACACGCTCCATATCAAAATCCATTACTGTTCTCAGACTGGTTTCAAAACCATCCAGGATAAATAGTGGCTGATTCGGATTTACCCCAAATTCCTCCTTTAATCCCACCATACTGCTCTTGCCCCTGATTTCCAGATCAGGCACACGGTTAGGGTCTGAACCGAATTGGTTATTTTCCAAAACTGCAAATACAGGATCCAGCGTTTTTAAGCTTTGAATAATATTCGTATTACCTACAGATTTTAGTTCCTTTGCAGAATAAGTAGTTGCCGAACCGGTAAAACTCTCTTTGGTTCTGGAGTAAATTCCTGTAATGACGATATTATCTATTTGTGTTACTTCAGGTTGTAAGCGGACAACATAGGATGATTTTTCAAGGATGGTGATTTCTACCGATTTATAGCCGATAAAATTCACCACAAGCGCTTTGGCATCAGATGGTACATAAATCGTAAACTTACCTTCTTTATTGGTAGTGGTACCTACTTTATCATTTGATTTTACAAAAACAGATGCACCGTCCAATGGTTTCCCAATTTCGTCGGTTACCACACCGGTGAGTGTTCTGTTCGCAGAAATTTCTTCCTGAACTATTTGCTGATAACTTGCAAAACTCACTTGCTTTTTCTTAAGAAGAATGTTTTTCCCTACGATTGTATATATAAGAGAAGTATTTTTCAGGCATTCATCCATTATCTTCTTTAGTTCGGCATTTCGCAGATGCACAGTCGCTTTCATTTCCGGGTTAATAATACCCGTTTCATACATAAATAAATAGGAGCTCTGATTTTCAATGGAATTGAAAATTTCTTTTAATGGTGCATTGGTTTTAGAAATGGACATTTTTGGGTCTGCCGCCTGAACCTGTAGATTAGGAGCAATCAGCAAAAAAAGAACCATCTTCATTATCAAAAGAGCTTTGAGAAAAGATGTTTTAAATGGGGAAACCCTTACAGTTAGTTTCATAAATTTTCTTGTCTAAGTTTAAATAATTAGCATTCTTTCCGATTCTATTTCTGAAAACTTTCAGAACTAAAAGTGCCGAAAACACTTTCAGTTTTCATTAACCTTTTTTATTTGTTACAACATTTATATTTCTATAAAAAAAATTGATCCTCTATTTATAGAAAAGATTCTTTCTATAAATAATTACCGGGGTAATATACAAACGAGGGTTCCCGGACAATTAATCCAGAATTTCTTTCAATTTTTCAACCACTTCATTTCCACGCAATCTTTTAGCAATAATTTTCCCTGAAGGATCAATTAAGAAACTTGCCGGAACACCTTTGATTCCATACATGACAGCCGCTTCGTTTTTCCATCCCTGTAAATCAGAAACATGATTCCATATAAGGCCATCTTTCGCAATAGCGTCCAGCCAATCCTGTTTTTTACCCGGATTATCCAATGAAACGCTGAGGATGGTAAAATTTTTATCTTTATATTGACTATACGCTTTTACCAGATGTGGATTCTCCACACGGCAAGGGACGCACCAGGAAGCCCAGAAATCAATTAAAATATATTTACCTCTGAAATCAGAAAGTTTTACCGCCTTATCATTCACATCATTTTGAGTAAAATCCATCGCCATCGTTCCAACTTTTGTCCGTTGTTCCCTTTCTATAAATTCACCTAAGGCCATTCCGCCTTTACTCTTTTGAACTTTTGGCGCAAGTGAATTATAAGCCTTCTCAATACGATCCATATCCATTCGCGAAGTAATTATATCGTTAATGGCAACAACACTGAAGTAAGAGGAAGGATGATCATTTATAAATTGATAAAGTTGCTCTCTCATTTCCACCATCACTTCCTGGTATTTTGCATCATTGGCTTTTCTTTGTTCCAGATTAAATGATTTGGCAGATTGGGCTTTCCCGACTTCCGCCCTGATATCAGATAGCTTTGTGCTATAAATGTCAAATTCCTTGTTAAGTGTTGATTTATTCACCCTCGCATTTTTTAGCAAATCATCCGCCTGGAACAAAACAATTCCCTTTTCCAGATACAGACTTTTCTGATCAAGTTCCTTTTTATTTGCAACGTAAGGATGCCCTTCAGGTAAAAAATAAAGTTGAGCTAAGGAGATATCTTTAATTGTACCTTTTAATTCAGATTTACCATTTTTCAAAATGGCTGAATCAGTTATTTTTTCATACCCATACTGATAGTTCAAATAAATCTTTCCGTTTAGTTTTGGACTTGTCTGTACTTTTAATTGAAAGGTCTGGTTCTGCGCGAAGGCAGAAAAAGAAGTTAATATAAGTGCTATTAGAAAATAAAATATTTTATTCATAATACGATTTAGTTTTTCCAAAGTTGATTTTCAAAAATCCGTTATTCTTATAATTTTAATAAAGCAGGTCGTTAAATTATCTCTACCGGGTAATATATTGCTTATTCTGTATAGTAGAGTGAAATGTTAAATTTCTTACCCCATTTTTATTAACTTTTTTTTATTGAATTTTAATCAATTAAAAAAAAAAATGAAAATATAAAAGTGATCACTTTTTTTGATGCTATTAGATGCAAGGGAAAACGATTTTTTCCTACTAATAGAAAACCATTTTATAAGGAATTTGCCCTTAAATTTAATAGGAGAAAGTGGGAAATAACGAAGAACTGATCGAATTGGTAAAGGAGCAAAAAAAAATTATTTTTTTTCAACCTGGATGCAACGTATTTCTATCAAAAGCACCATGACTCAAGGCTGACAATTGCAATATAGAAGTTCACGCTGAATACTTATATAATAATTTTCAGAAATGAACAGTCTGAATATAAAAAGATAGCGTTGTAACTACCACCAGAAAATAATCGTTCTTTCTTTGCAGTAATGTTTTGATAAACGAAGAACCAAGGTAAAACCGTAACTCATTCTTTAACAAAATGCAATATTGAACTGAACTCTTTTGAAATTTTTCCCGCAGAATTGAAATTTAACCCGGCATAATGATTCATGTCATTGAAGGTTTCAGCATAGAAACCGGTGCAGAAATTGGCCGAATTTTTTCTAAGTGGAAAGAACCCGGAATTAATTGTGTGCTTTACAAGATAAAAATCCGTTACCGCTGATCTACCAATCCATCCGCTGATATTATAGCTGGGATTCTATTACGTTTTTTATTTGAACAAAAAAAAACGATATTTTGGCAGGCTCAAAATAAAAAAGACCAAATTTATAATGAGAGTTATTAAACCCATCATTATAAATTTGGTTTTAAGAATCATTAAAAGAAGTCTGACTCCTTATAGATTAGAAATGTCCATCTTACTTTGACTGCTTCACTTGTATTGCAACAGGTGGCAGTCCAAAAGTTGGATTGATCTGTACAGATAGTTCACGGTCTGTGCCGGTAGTATTTGCTTTAATTGTCACCGGAAGTTTAAACTCACCTGAACCATATTTCTTTGAAATAACTACCCAGTTATTATCGGGCAGTGTAACCCACCAGCCCTCTGTATTTCCATGGACAATAATGGTATCTACACCTCCCGAAGCAGGGAAAGGAATCGTTCCTTTTAACATGGCAGAAAAATCGGAAGGCTCAGGTTTGGCCGGTATATTTTGCTTTTTACATGAACTCATAACGGCAATAAGCAGGAAAAAAATTACCACATTTATATTCTTAATATTTCTTTGCATTGTATTTATTTTTTATCGTAATAATGAATTACCAACCCGGATTTTGAACCCATTTGTTTGAAGTAAGTTGAAGCATACGCTGTTGGATAGGTAAGAGATAATCTCTCTTCACATTAAATCCATATCCCGCAGGAACTACATTTTTTTGAGGATCCAGATAGCGTTTTGCATCTCCCGCATTTCCTGATAACTGGGGTTGATAAGAGGCAGGATAATGTGCCGGCATATCGCTCCCAATGTATAAAGCGCCCAAAGGTCTTTTCCCAACGATTAAAATATCCGCAGCGGCCCAACGCATAATATCATCAAGCCTGAAACCTTCCGCAGCTAATTCGATCCTTCTTTCTCTACGAACGGCCTGCAACACCTCACCTAAATTCCTGAAAGGATAAGAGGCATCCGTATTATATTCTCTCGAAAAATTAACAGCAGGCATGTTTGCTCTATCACGCAATGGCTTCAACGCATTTGCAATAAGTGCAGGATCGCCTCCCAATTCGGCCATAGCTTCTGCATAATTCAGTAACACTTCAGCATAACGGAAAGCAATGGCAGGGCATTGACTGTTGAAATCATCCGAAACCGCACGGGCATCGTTATACTCTAAAAATTTATAGAGTGGAAAGCCTGTCGCGCTACGATTAAATCCTGTTTGATTTATCGGAGGGTAAGCTGGCACTACTTCTCCCGGCTTGATGGGTTTGCCTGGAACGGCTACTGTTTGCGAAAGCCGGGGATCACGCAGATCAGATTTCAGTTCAGTACCATAAATCTTTTGTGCCTCTGCCCTTTCTACTCCCGTAAACGGCCTTCCGTCCAATGTTAAATAATCGTCTACAAGGGATAAATTAAGTCCCATATCGGCTCCCGCGGTTGAAGTGTATTTACTGATGCTGTGTCCGATATTATCTGCAACGCTGTACTTTCTCCAAAGCATTACTTCCGGATTAGCAGTCAGATCGAGGGTTACAAAAAGTTTAAAATAATCTTCCAATGGTTTACCTGTAGAATAAATTTTCCAGCGTCCACTGTTCATAACCTCTAAAGCTGCATCCCTTGCCTGTTCAAAATAATTCTGAATTTTAGTATCACTAATCCCCTGAGTAAAGAAGGGATCATTTGCAGCCTTATGATATTTTTGCCAGGTGGCTTCGTATAGGGCTACCCGTGATTTAAAGGTCAGGGCCACATCTCTGTGCAGGCGCATTGTAGCGCTGTTGCTTTTTACAGGCAATAGTTCAATGGCCTGATCAAGATCTCTGAGAACAGAATCAATAATCAGCGTTCTTGGATCACGCGATACCTGCATTAGAAGTGTATCGGCAGACAACACCTTATTGACCCAGGTAATATCCCCATAATTTTTAAGCATGTTGAAATAAGTGATAGCCCTAAAAAACTTCGCCTCACCGAGATAGTTATTGAT
>JBBSSE010000187.1:0-5932 GCA_038242375.1 Chitinophagales bacterium | reverse complement strand
GATGTTGAGAAGTTTCTGAATCACTGAAAAGTAGAACATTTTTTAGGTTAGTCCTAAAATATGACCAGCCCTGAGATGGCGTAATATGCTAACGAAGGGTGAAGCCCTTCGAATATGGGTGAAGCCCTTCGAGTGGATGCTGTGTGAGAGGACAGCCCTTCTGGATTTTTCCACTTATTCAGTCTCCGATTTTTCACCAATCAGGCACTTTCTCAAAACCCATAATTATTCTTCTGCAATCTTTTTTTAATAAAATTTGCATTATCCCTAAAAAAGCACAAACTTTAAGTTTTAAACCAAAACTTTATATAATGCAAAACGTCGACCTTCTCACAAATGATCTTACTGTAACCGCAATTTCCCGGAGTTTTTTAACCGAAACCTCAAAATGGACGAAATTTCTTGCGATCATGGGCTTCATCGGCTGTGGTTTTATGGCAATTGCTGCTTTTACTTTACCCTTCCTGATGAGCATAATGCCGGCTAATGAAATGATGCCACTGGGCGGAGCTATGATAAAGGGAATGGGTGCGATGCTGACTGTAATTTATCTTTGCTTTGCTATTCTTCTCTTAATGCCTTGTCTTTATCTATATCGATTTTCCACCAAAATGAAAAGCGCATTAATACAAACAGATACGAACGTTTTGGATTCGTCTTTTGGTAATCTGAAATCATTTTTTAAATTTTATGGAATCATATTGATTATATTACTTTCATTCTATGCACTGATTTTTGTCATTGCTATTATAGGAGGAACTCTATTTAGTAGTATGAATTAATATTAATCCGTAGGATAAAAATAAATTGAGGACATTCAATCGAAGAAGCGATTTGAATGTCCTTTTTTTATAGTCAAATCTGCCGATCAAAATCAAAAAAATAGACGAGTTATTTTATTGTTAATAATATTCTTTTACTTAACTTGCTGCTAATTATTGCAATTGTTGCAATGTATAATTACTAAACACCAGACTTTTTGCCAAAAACTGCATGTAAATGAAGGATTCGTTGAAAAAAATTTCTCTGTGTGTTGCAGTAAAATGAGGGAAATAAAAATACTATTCTATGAAAATAAACATTAATTAAAAGATTAAAACAGCTAGAACCTGAAGACCATTTTTTAATGATCAGGATAATTGCCCGCTTTCCTTATAAAATTTCGTCATAAAAAATTTTCATACAAACCATTCCATTAAAAATTAAACAAATACTATTATGAGAAAACCAATACTGATTTTGTGTAATCTCTTTCTCTGTCTGACCCTTTTCGGGCAGGCACAGAATAGGGTAACCGGAACCGTTACCTCGAAAGATGGCTCAAATATGTCAGCAAGTATCCTTATAAAAGGAACAACGCAGGGTACCTCCGCCGATGCAGGCGGCAAATACTCCATGGACAACGTCCCATCGAACTCAGTGCTTATATTCTCCTCTGTAGGATATAAAAACCTTGAAGTACCTGTAAATAACCGCAATGTTGTAAATGCCTCTTTAGAACCGGATGCTCAGGCACTGGATGAAGTAATTATGGTGGCTTATGGAACTGCCACAAAAGGAACATTTACGGGATCGGCTTCTGTAATTAATGAAAAGGATATTAAGGATATGCCTACTACCTCTTTCCAGGATGCCCTGGCTGGTAAAGCTCCGGGCGTTTTGGTAACGTCTTCTTCAGGCCAGGCTGGTTCAACCACTAGTATTCAAATCCGTGGTATCGGATCTATGAGTGCTTCCACACAGCCATTATATGTAATTGATGGCGTGCCCGTAACTTCAGGAAGTTCCGGACAATTAGGTGACTACATCAATACGACTAATAACGTAATGAATTCCTTGAATCCTGCCGATATTGAATCCATATCTATTTTAAAAGATGCTGCTGCTTCTTCCTTGTATGGGTCAAGAGCTGCAAATGGTGTGGTATTGATTACGACTAAAAAAGGGAAAATTGGAAAACCAAAAATCAGTCTAAGATCCTCTATTGGCTTTACGCCTGAATGGGCCACGGACAACTACGAGGTTTCCAGTACACAGGAGAATGTAAATTATCTTTATAGAGTATTCCATGATTATAATACCTCCGCCGGAAAAACAGATGCTGTAGCGAATGCAGATGCATTGAGAAGATTAAAGGCCAAATTTAATAAGCATGGTTACACTTTTGAAACAAATGGTACCGGCCTGGCAGATAATGTTTCCATCAAAGGCTTGACAGATGGTTTAGTAAACCGCGAAGGACAATATTTTGATTGGGAAGATGCTTTATTCAGAACGGGCGTATATCAGACAAATGATCTTTCTGTAAGTGGCGGCGATCAGAATACGAAATATTATTCTTCTCTTTCCTATACAAAAGATCAGAGCAGGATTAAAATCAACGATTTTGATCGTATCACCGGCCGGGTGAATTTATCTCAAAAAATAGGGAAGTTTGTGGAATTTTTATCGAACGTGAATGTTGCAAGAAGCAGTTTGTCAGGATATAACGATACAAGAAATACAGGTTCAAATTACTATATGCAGTCACGCAATCTTTTATGGGGATTGTATTGGCCAACAGATTATAAAACAGGAAATCCCTGGAAAGACAGGTTTGGTAGCCTTGCACAAAATAATGTATTTTATGACAATGAATGGGAGAACTCAGGAAAAACATTGCGAATTTCTGCCAATGAAACACTTATAATCAATATACTTCCTGAATTAAGCGTGCGCTCAATATTCTCTTATGATAATTCGCAAACGAAGGATCATATCTATTACAGCAGAAACCATTATAATGGATTAGGCCTTGGTACGGTTTCGGAAATGACAACCAACATAAACAAGCTTGTATCTTCCACCACCCTGAACTTTGACAAGAATTTTGGAATACACGGAATTGGCTTTTTAGCAGGTTTTGAAGCAGAAAAAACAGAAACTGACTTTCAGCGTTCATCAGGGAAAGATCTTCCCGCAAGTGGATTACATACTGTAGCTACGGCGGGAGAATTGGATGCACAGGCATACTCATGGGGTAATAGCATGATGTCGGTTTTGTCAAGGGCGGAATACAATTTTAATCAAAAATATAATTTGTCAGCTTCATATCGCAGAGACGGATCTTCAAAATTAAGTCCGGAAGCACGTTGGGGTGATTTCTATTCAGTTGCCGGTTCATGGAGAATTGATAAAGAATCGTTTATGCAGAATATAGACTATATCAGCAATTTACGCATAAGAGCATCCTATGGTGTAAACGGAACCCTTCCAAGTGGCAACTATGAATGGAGATTATTGACAGGATATGGCAGTAAATATATGGAAAAGCCAGGCGGAGGTTTGAGTTCAATTGCAGATGCTAAGCTATCCTGGGAAACAAATTATACAACCAACCTGGGTTTGGATTTTGGGTTATTTAATCAACGGCTTTATGGAACAATTGAATATTTTAATCGCGATTCAAGAGATTTGTTGCAGAATGTACCTATTTCAAGAATAACGGGTTTTAGCGAAATCACAAAAAATATCGGCTCTATTAATAATAAAGGACTTGAGCTAAGTTTGGGTGGAGATATTATCAGTAACAACCGGTTTCGCTGGAGTGCCAGTGCAAACGCATCGTTTATAAAATCAAAAGTGACCAAACTGGCAGAAGGAGCGGACATTATCTGGAATGATCCAACAGGAGGCGATAACAGGGCTCAGTATATTTACAGAGAAGGAGAATCTACCCTTGCATTTTACGGATATGAATATGCCGGTGTAAATCCTGCTAATGGTAAAAGCATGTATTTTGTAAATGATGCGAAAGATAAGGCTGCCGGCGATACGCTCATTGATGGTAGAGGAGCAACCTATAATTATAAAAAAGCTAATTATACAATCATGGGAGATGCCATGCCAAAAGTGTATGGTGGTTTAAGTACTGATATAGAGTATAAAGGAATTACTTTAGGTTTAAATTTCATTTACAAGATCGGTGGCGATTTGTATGATGCCGCAGAAAAAGACGTAGCAGATGATGGTTACTATTGGGAAAGGACCCGTTCAAAAATTCAATACGATAATATGTGGACGGCAGAAAATCCAAAGGGCAACTTACCAAAAGTGAGCGGAAATGATCTGGAAGATGCTATTCAGTTTAGCAGCAGGCATATTTATAATGCAAGTTTCCTTAGGCTCAAAAGTGTGACACTGGCATATAATCTTCCAAAATCAATCATCAATAAAGTCGGTATTACCAACACACGCGTTTATGTCAACGGAACAAATCTGCTTACTTTTTCAAAATATAAAGTAGCGGACCCTGAAGTAAACCAATATGGAACAAGAGGCTGGGAAACACCTTTTGGAAAAACATACACTTTTGGTATTGAATTAAGCTTCTAAATGATTTAAAAATTAAAAAAATGAAAAAGATAAATATATTTCTTGTTGGGATACTACTAATTGGTTTCTCATCATGTAACAAAGATTTCTTAGACTTTCCACCAACCAACCAAACGAACGCGGAAACGTCTATCGAGACCGCGGCTGATGCAAAAGTAATGATGGCTGGCCTGATGCGAAATATGACAAGTTCCAGTTATTATGGACGTGATTTTATAATGTATGCAGACGCAAAGGGTGGTGATCTCACGGTTTATTCTCGTGGCAGGGGATTAGATGGATTATATTCCTTTGATCATTCACCGACTGTCGGGTCTTATTCCGGTTTTTGGAACCAGATCTATTTTTGTATTCGCCAGGTAAATAATCTTCTTGAAAATATAGAAAAACTTCAGGTTGCCGGATCACTGGAAAATTTTGATAATGTAAAAGGCCAGGCGTTAACTGCACGTGCAATGATGTATTTCGATTTGGTAAGACTTTATGGAAAGACTTATCTGCATGAAAAATCCGCTTTTGGCGTTCCGAATATAACCAAGACGCTGGATGCATATGCTCAGTCACTTCGTGCAACTGTAGAAGAAAATTACACACAGATTTTGAAGGACCTGACGGATGCAACTCCACTTCTTGCAAAGGCAAAAGCAAATGGATTTATCAATTATTACGCGAATGCCGCAATGCTTGCAAGGGTAAATCTGAATATGGGAAAAAATTCAGAAGCACTTACTGCAGCTCAGGAGGTGATAAATACGACTGCCTATTCTTTGTATTCAAATAGCAATTGGGTGAGTTCATGGACAACAGCATTTGGATCAGAATCTATCTTTGAACTGGGTATTTATCCTAGTGAAGGCGACTTGGGTAACTCCAGTCTGAGCATGTATTTAAGGCGTAAAGGACACGGAAATTCAAATGCACTTGGTTTTTTTATGGCGAGTGATTATTTTTTAGATCGTCTTAAAGCCGATCCGAATGATGTAAGATGGGGCGTGATGAGCAACGATGAAATTTCATCCAGTCATATGGGGGCAAGTTATAAATACAGCGGAGACGTAGCTATCAAAGGTGATGGAAAAACGACTCCGACCGCAGTAAATATTAAAGTGATCCGTTTATCAGAAATGTACCTGATCGCAGCAGAAGCAGCTTTGCCTACAGACAAAACCCTGGCGGCAGGCTATTTAAATAAAATCAGGTCCAGAGCTCCAAACCTGGCCCCGGCTACAGAAGCGACCATTAATATTGATATGATCCTCGAAGAAAGAAGTAGAGAATTATTCACAGAAGGACATAGATACTTTGATTTGCTTCGCTTGAATAAAACCATCACCTTTAATGATGAATTAGGTGGAGTTCCTATTGCCAACAGGCCAAAATCAATTGACAGAACATTTTATAAAACTATATTACCCATTTCCCAGGCAGAAATTAATGCCAATCCGGGAATTAAAGCCCAACAAAATCCTGAATATTAATCAGTGAATATTACGGGTTATTTTATTAAAAAAGCCTGACCGGAATTTTCGGTCAGGCTTTTTTAATAACCTTTTTTTTT
>JBBSSE010000186.1:0-5935 GCA_038242375.1 Chitinophagales bacterium | reverse complement strand
TATGACCTTTCCTATTTGCTGAAAAAAAATAAAATAGAAGAGGTTTTTGTATGCGGCTTAACCACAGAATATTGCGTAAAAGCCACAGCACGGGATGCTTTTAATGCAGGATTTAAAGTTTACGTGGTTACAGATGCAACACGAGCTGTAGCTGCACAAGCCGGGGATGAAGAAAAAGCCTTGAAGGAAATTCAGGAAATGGGTGTGGAGTTAATTCAGTCGAACCGCATTCCCAAAACACCCATAGGTTAACATTTTTTTAAGGTGCCTTTCTTTTCAAATTAAATCTCATCTTATAAAATTTAATAAAATACATTAAGAACTTTGAAATTTATAAAATAGTTATTTCCAGTATTTAAAATTGAAACATTTCTGATAAAAACAATAAATTGAATTTATTTTCTAATCTTACATGGCTCAAACAACATTTTTAAAATAATTAATTTAAAAATTTGTTCTTTTAAGTTCTTGATTTTACTGAAACAATATTAATTTCGAATATTATTTAGAATCCATTGCCTCTCATCCTAAAAGAAAAACCATTATGTCAAATAAATTCAGCCAACTATTTTCACAACGAAATTAGAAGAATCATTGTATTTGCGGATCATATTTTCATTCCGCATAATTATTATTTAAAATTACTTTTTTAACCATTTTCTTCTATAAGTTTCTATTTAAGAAAAATATCTCAGAGCAATTGCTATAGAATATTAAATCCCATCATCCGAATTGAATTACAAAGAAGTTTTAGAAGATTCCGGCATTCCCTTTCTTACTATAGATGAAGGTGGTATTATTCTGGAAGCCAACAATGCCGCGTGTGAGTTGCTTAATTACAGAGAAGACAAAATCAAAGGAATATCTTCCGGCAAGATTGTCGTCACCACTGAAGAATTTAATTCATCTGCCAACAGAAAAAAGAATTTAAAACAGGGGTTTGCAATTAAAAAGACCGGCGAAAAGCTTCCCATAGCATTTAAAACATATTTCTCCGGAGAAGAAAACAAAGAAGCGAATGCTTCTATAATTGCTATTTTAAATTGCAGGGAAAACCATGTTCAAAATAATTTTACCCGGAAAGAACCGGGACAGAATAACTTTCAGTTTTCAAGGCTGTTTACCGAAAACCCTTCCTCCGGATGGATTGTGGACCAAAAAAGCCTCGGCTTTTTAGATGTCAATACAGCCGCCCTAAAACTTTATGGTTATTCAAGAGAGGAATTTTTGAGTAAAAACATTTATGATCTTCTGCCACTCTCAGAAAAAAAGCGGTTAAAAACAGCATTGGAGGAAAAACAAAACCTCACAACAATTTATACGGGTCATTGGAAAAACATCCTGAAGAATGGTGATATCATTGATGTAGAAATCCCAAAAAACATCATGGATGAATCCGACCGGATTATCCTTCTCGCGATTGATATAACAAGTTATTTGAAAAGTGAGGCATTTAAAGAAAGAGAAAGAATCAGTATAGATCCACTCATAAACAGTACGCTTGATCAAATTTGGAGCGTCAGCTATGATTACAAATTAATAGCAGCAAATAAGAGTTTCATCAGGCTTCTTGAAGTTGCTACAGGAATAACTTTTAATCCGGGTGACAACTTTTTTGAGCATCCTTTTACAAAAGATTTTATCAAAATTTGGGATCATTATTTTAAAAGAGCTCTTACAGGAGAAAGAGTTAAAGAAATTGTGTACATCCCAGAATATAGCAATTTACCCGCGAGATGGGTGGAATTATTTATCAATGCTGTCTTTGAAGGCGAGAAAATCGTTGGGGCTGTTTTTTATACACGGAATATCACTGACAGCAAAATAGCAGAGCAAAAAATAATTGAGAGTGAGGCAAACCTGGCAGAAGCACAGCGGCTTGCCAATCTGGGTAACTGGTCAAAGGATTTAAAAACAGGAGAATCAAAATGGTCCGAGCAACTTTTTGAAATATTTGGTATTAAAAAAGGCAATAACTCAAATAGCATTCGTACTTTTTTAAACCTCGTTGACCATTCAAATAAACAGGCACTACTGGATGCCATGAGTCGTACAAAAAAAACAGGTGAACCATATTCTTTAATCTATCATATAACCACACCACAGGGTGAAAAAAAGATTATTGAGGAAAAAGGATATGGTAAGAAGAACGACAAAGGAGAGGTGATCCGAACCTTCGGTACTGCGCAGGATATTACACAAAAAATGCTTACAGAAGAAGCGCTTCGATTAAGTAATGAAAGTTATACTCTTGTTTCTAAAGCTACCAACGATTCAATTTGGGATTGGGATATGGAAACGGGAATTGTGTCAAGATCAGGAAATGGATTCAAAATTCTGTTTGGATATGACAATGATTTTGGTAATGAAAAGGATCAAATTTATGAGAATTTGATCCATCCGGAGGATAGAGAATTGGTTAAAACCTCCCAGCAAATGGTTTTTCAAAATCCACATGAAAATTATTGGGAAGCAGAATTTAGATTTATAAAAGCCAATGGAAATTATGCCTATGTATACGATCGTGGGTATATCATCAGGGACGAATGCGGAAATCCTAAAAGAATGATCGGGGCTTCGCAGGATATTACCTTACAAAAGGAACATCTAAATGAAATAAAAAGAATCCAAAGAAACCTACAGGTAGTTATTAACACAACCGAGGACCTTATTTGGTCGGTGGATAAAGATCTGAAAATTATTACCGCAAATAAAGCGTTCGCTGAATTCATGAGTCATGTATTTCCAAATACTATACAGGAAGGAGATAAAGTACTTTCACCAAAACTTGAAAAACATGTAGCAAAGCGTTGGAAAAGCTTGTATCAAAGGGTATTAAAAGGCGAAAAATTCAACCTGGAATATGAAGTGCTTCACAGAAAAAAGAAACTATGGAAGTTTTATAATATCTCTTTTTCACCCATTATAAATTACGAAAATATTTTAACAGGAGTAGCATGTTTTGCAAGGGACATTACCGAACTTAAAATGTCGGCTGAAGAATTAAAGCACTCTCAAAAAAGATTTAAAGATTTATTTCATTTAAGTCCTCAACCTATGTGGCTTTATGAAAAAGAAACCTATAAAATAGTCGAGATAAATAAAGCAGCCATTAACCACTACGGATATTCAGAGCAGGAATTCCTGAATTTGACCATCATGGATATCCGGCCGAAGGATGATATTTTTAAGACAGAAAAGATCATTAACGACAGAAGAAAAGGCGTCCTTCCTGATTTTAACGATGTTTTCAGGCATCTAAAAAAGAATGGGGAACTTATTGAAGTTCAGATCTATAGTACGCCACTGGAGATGGATGATAAAAAATATACGCTGATTGTAGCGATTGATATTACGGAAAAAAGAAAGCATGAGCATAATATAAATAAGGCGATCATTAAAGCCCAGGAAAATGAACGATTTGAAATAGGGAGTGAATTGCATGATAATATTTGCCAGCTACTGGCAAGCAGTAAAATGAGGATCAGCATTTTAAAAGAACATATACCACGGGAAAGAATGGTCATTTATGAAGAAAGTAAAGATTTCATTGTCACAGCCCTTGAAGAAATCCGGAATCTTTCTCACCGGCTTGCACCTTCCTTTTTCAACGATAAAACACTGGAAGAAGCTTTCATAAAATTATTTAATTCATTCAATTTTTTAAAGGAATATTCCGTCAAAATGAATTTTTGCGAAAGCGTTGCAAAACGCTTTCTTAGTCTTGACCTGAAATTAAATCTATACCGTATTTTACAGGAACAATTGAAAAATATCGTAAAATATGCAAAAGCTTCCGAAATAGACGTAGAAGTAACCCTATGCAATAATCACATACTTAAAATGCGTATCGCTGATAATGGTATTGGGTTTAATATAGATGAAGTAAAACAGGGAATTGGTATCAGCAATATGAAAAGACGGGCAGAATTATCCGCCGGAGAACTTTCCTTGAAAACCTCCCCCGGAAAAGGCACAGAGATTATTGTGACAATTCCGTTGGAGGGGGATTTTTAGTTTGGAGTTTATAGTTCGTAGTTCGTAGTTCAAAGTTCGTAGTTCGTAGTTCAAAGTTCAAAGTTCAAAGTTCAGATTTTGTAATTGAAAGAATTCGTGTAATTCATGCCTAAAATTCTTGTTTCAAAGTTGTCGGTACCGAAGGTCAGACAACTGACACCCTGAAGTAATCCTACAGATTAGAAAATCCATCATCATAAAAAGATTTCTGTTGAACAGGTGAAAATAGCCGGTCTGACCTCCGGTACCGGCCTTTCCCTAATTCGTGTAATTGGTGCCTAAAATTCGTGTCTTAAAAGTTGTCGGTACCGAAGGTCAGACAACTGACACCCTGAAGTAATCCTACAGATTAGAAAATCCATCATCATAAAAAGATTTCTGTTGAACAGGTGAAAATAGCCGGTCTGACCTACGGTACCGACCTTTCCCTAATTCGTGTAATTGGTGCCTAAAATTCGTGTCTTAAAAGTTGTCAGTACCGAAGGTCAGACAACTGACACCCTGAAGTAATCCTACAGATTAGAAAATCCATCATCATAAAAAGATTTCTGTTGAACAGGTGAAAATAGCCGGTCTGACCTCCGGTACCGATCTTTCCCTAATTCGTGTAATTCGTGCCTAAAATTCGTGTTTAAAAAATTCTTAAAATCAATGCCGAAGGCATTCAACATCTTCAGCCATTCAACTGTCTTTATTCAACCCAGTCCGCAATAAATAAATTTGTATCACGTGTACCACCATTATTCCTGTTGCTACTGAAGATGATTTTTTTACCATCATGACTAAACATAGGGAAAGCATCAAAACCATTATCCCTGCTCACTTTCTCCAGTCCCTTACCATTAATATCGGTGATATACATATTGAAAGGAAAGCCTCTTTTATATTCGTGATTACTGCAAAAAATAACATGCTTACCATCAGGCATAAAATTAGGAGCCCAATTTGCCTGTCCAAGATCAGAGATCTGCTTTGCGTCACTGCCATCTTTATTGGCTATCCAAAGTTCCATACTGGTGGGAGCTACAAGCCCCTGCGAAAGTAAATCTGTGTAATCTTTGATCTCTTCTGCAGTACGAGGACGGCTTGCACGCCATAATATTTTTTCACCATCCGGGCTGAACCAGGCACCTCCGTCATAACCCGGCAAATCGGTGATTTGTTTTACATTATTTCCCTCCAAATCCATGGTATACAAATCAAGATCACCATTGCGCATAGAGGTAAATACCATCAAATCCCCTTTTGGAGAAATCGTGGCTTCGGCATCATACCCTTTTGTATGAGTCAATTGTTTTACAATTGTACCATTTGTATCTGCTTTAAAAATATCGAAGCTTTCGTAGATCGGCCAGATATAGCGTTTCATCTTTTCTTTATCCGGTACAGGTGGGCAGTCCTTCGAACCTAAATGCGTGGAGGCATATAAGATATGTTTTCCATCAGGATAAAAAAATGCACAGGTAGTCCGGCCTGTTCCGGTGCTAACTAATTTGGGAGTAAATACTTCCTCCGGAGATTCAGGCAATTTTCCCATCCAGATCTGATCGCACATAATCCCATTTTTTGGATCTGTACGCTGATAGACAATGTGTTTTCCATCATAACTTATATATGCTTCGGCATTATCACCGCCAAAAGTTAATTGACGAATATTTTTAAAATGTTTTTCTCCTTCATAATGCACCGTATCCGCAGCAGCAACTGATTGCGCAAGTATAGAGTTGTTGTTCATAAAGAACAGCCCCAGAACAGTCAGGCACGCGGTCAAGAATAATTTTGACATAGAATCTTTTTTAATTAGTTACAAACCTAACATTTGTTAAAAATAGTTTCATCATGTAATTGTAATAATTGTTACAAAATGAATTATTAGATTTGTTACATGATGCCAATTAAGACTTGCTCCATTTATTTT
>JBBSSE010000185.1:0-5976 GCA_038242375.1 Chitinophagales bacterium | reverse complement strand
GTTCTGTATGTGAGTTCTGAAAAATTCATCAACCAGTTTATGGATCATGGTCGTAATAATGCCATTAATGATTTTATCCATTTCTACCAATTGATAGATGTATTGATCATAGATGACGTCCAGTTCTTTAACCGGGCAGAGAAATCGCAGGATGCATTCTTTGCTATCTTTAATCATTTACATCAAAGCGGGAAACAATTAATTCTCACAACAGATAAAGCGCCCAAGGATTTGGAAGGAGTACAGGAAAGATTATTGAGCAGGTTTCGTTGGGGATTAAGTGCAGATCTGCAAATTCCCGATTACGAGACCAAGATTGAGATATTGGAATTAAAGATGAAGAATGACGGGCTGGAAATGCCAAAGGAAGTAGTTAAGTATATTGCTTATAACATTCAAAATAATATCCGCGAACTGGAAGGTGCTATGATCAGTTTGCTGGCCCAATCATCGCTTAATAAAAGAGAGATTGACCTGGAACTTGCCAAGAAAGTTTTACGCAACTTTATTAAGTCTTCTTCAAAGGAAATTACGATAGATACGATACAAAAAATGGTTTGTGCTTACTTTGATGTGCCTTATGAAAAGTTGTTGCAGAAGACCCGTAAGCGTGAGATCGTTCAGGCAAGGCAAATCAGCATGTTCCTGGCAAAAGCATTCACAAAAAATTCTTTAAAAACCATTGGGGAACATTTTGGTGGCAGAGATCATACGACGGTAATACATAGCTGCCAAACAGTAAAAGACCTGATGGACACTGATACCTTATTCAAGGAAGATGTGTTGGAATTGCAGCAGAAAGTACAATTGGCTTCCATGTAATTTGTAGAAAAAAGTGTATTTCATTCCGGGAAGAAAATATAGTTTATTTTCCACTAGTTTTTTGAAAATATATTTTGAGTTCTCAATTTAAGTGTTACATTTGCAGCCCTTAATGAAATAAGAGAAGCCTAAAACGAGGAGATTGATTAAGAGAGTTGGAGAGGTGCCTGAGTGGCCGAAAGGAACGGTTTGCTAAATCGTCGTACGGGTTAAACTGTACCGTGGGTTCGAATCCCACCCTCTCCGCTGTTTAAATTAAGAAACCGGTAAAGAATTTTCGGGGTGTAGCGTAGCCCGGTTATCGCGCCACATTTGGGATGTGGAGGTCGCAAGTTCGAATCTTGCCACCCCGACAAAAAAGCAGTTCAGAAATGAGCTGCTTTTTGCGTTTTAGGAATAGCAGTCGGCATCTGAGGTCAGACTGCAGTTGAAATTCAGGATCTCACTATTTAGATGCCTAAAAGGTTTGAATTCTTATTCTATAGCAGACCTATAAGGTTTTGGAAACCTTATAGGTCTTGCTAAAAAGTTTTTGGAAACCTTATAGGTCTTGCTTAAAAGGATTTGAAAACCTTATAGGTGCTGTTCGCCGGAAACCCCGTATAGTTATAGTAGTAATATGTATTTAAAGTATAAATTTCCTTCCTTTTAATCCGCCGGAGCTCAGACTGCGGATGTGATCATTAAAAGATTGTTGAAAACAAGAAGGTGATTTTTTATCATTCAAAGAAAAGAAGAATGAAAGTGCTAAAAATGAGCTAAAAGCATTTTATTGTTTTTATTTATCATCATAATGACCCCAAATAGATAAAACCTCAATAACTGTTTCGTTCTCCTGGATTGAATAAATGAAACGATTCTTTTTGTCTATTTTACGACTAAAAGTAGGTACGCTATATCCTTTCAAACGCTCGGGATGTCCGGTTCCTATAAATGGGGTATTTTTTATTTCTTCGAGCAAAAGTGATATCTTTTTCTGCGCAAGGGTATTACCATTTCTTTTCAATAAATCGCGCTGCTTAATAGCTAAGCTGGAGAATCTTACTTCCAAAGGTCATTGGTATCAATAACTGTATACTTATCAGCTCTTAGCTCATTATACGCTTGATCAATATCTGCTTTGGTTAAGTTTGGAAAAGAGGCTTCATCTTTTGATTCATATGGTACTTTCAATGCTTTTAACATGGCTGTGACAGCTTTAAACTGATCATCGTTTTGAGGGTGAACAAGAATTGCTTCCATAATATTATTAATTTAAGAAAAATTAAATTGGCAAAATCTATGAGTTTGATTCATAGTTTCATTGGATAAAATAGGGTAATACAAATATACAAAACTTCCCAGAATGAATCAATGGCAGTTGGACAGTTTAGAAATGAGCTGCTTTTGGCCTTACGGATTAGCCGTTGAAAACGCAGGTCAGACTGCGGTTGTTCATATAAGTATCAAAAACAGGCTAATATAAATTCAGCCTACCTTAACTCTTCATCTCCCTCTCAATAATCCTCTCACATCCTTCTTTAATCATCTTAAACACCGGATCAAATTGTGCATCATCCCAATAAGGATCGGGAACTATTTCCTGGTCAAGAAGCAAACGAATCTTTTCCTTGTCTTTTTGATTACTAATTATCTGTGTTACATCACTCAAATTTGATTGGTCCATCACATAAATCCGGTCATATTCGTCAAAATCCTCCTGCCGGAACTGGCGGCAAATCTGTGCAGAAATATCAATTCCATATTTACGTGCAACAGCAATGGAGCGGTGATCAGGAGCTTTGCCTAGATGCCAATCGCCAGTTCCGGCTGAATCTATCTGCCAATCAAGATTCTTTTCCTCCACCAGGCTTTCCATAATTCCATGCGCCAAAGGAGAACGGCAAATATTACCAAGACAAACCATTAAAATTTTCATAGCTGAAATTTGTTTTTTAGAATGTAATTGTGTGTGTATTTGTAAGGATACGCTATAATTTTCAAAAAATATTGTAATGGTTCTATAAATAATAGCAAGATTTAAAAGGAAATCAATCCCATAAATTCATTTAAAAGAAATTAGTGTATTTTAAACTTTAGTTAGCAAATAGGTGGCAGTATTAATACCTACTTTTGAGAATGTCTTCCCGGATCTATTTTAAATTATCCGGAATGATTTCAAACTTTTAAATTATCAAAATGGAAATAAATATCTATGTTATAATTGCTTTATCTCTTGGAGTTTTATTAGGCGTATTCATTGGCCGGCTAATGGCAAAATCAAAGATGACGACTGATTTTCAGGCTGAAAAGGAAAATGCCACCGGGAAATATAATCAGCTTGAAAATGAATTCATTGTATATAAGGCTACATCTACAGAGCAATTATCTCATGCGCAGGAAAAAGAAAATTCCTATACGAATGAATTGATTTCTTTAAAGAATTCTATGTTGGATGATAAAAAAGAATACGATGAATTAAATACGAAACTTGCGGGCGTTTCTGCAAACCATGATTCTGCGCGAATGACTATTATTGAAAAAAATAATGAGGTTTTAAGAGGAAAGGAAGAACTAAAAGCTGTGAAGGATGAAAGGGATCTGATCAACCAGTCATTGGCTACGGCAATAGCAAATAACAGGGCTTTAAATGAAAAACTTTCAACTCAAAAACAGGAAATGGAAGAATTAGGAAAAAAGTTTAACCTTGAATTTGAGAATATCGCCAATAAGATACTGGAAACAAAGGGTGAAAAATTCACCGAATTAAACCGGAACAATCTCAAATCTATCCTTGAACCATTAGGAGAAAATATCAATGAATTTAAAAAGCACGTGAGTGAAGTATATGATAAGGAATCAAAAGAGCGGTTTTCCTTAGGAGAACACGTAAAAGAACTGGCACTTTTAAATAAAGTGATCAGTGAGGAAGCGCACAATTTAACCAAAGCATTAAAAGGAGAAAGTAAAACCCAGGGCGATTGGGGACAGATGATATTAGAAAATATTTTGGAAAAATCCGGATTGAGAAAAGACCAGGAATATTTTTTAGAATATCAGTTAATGGATGAAGATGGAAAGCCATTAAGGTCTGAATCAGAAAATAAAAAAATGCGTCCTGACGTCGTGATCAAATACCCGGATAATCGCAATGTAATTATTGATTCAAAAGTTTCATTAAATGCTTTTACGCGTTTGGTAGCCTGCACTGATTCTGACGAGCGAAAAGTAGAATCATCCTCTCATGTGAATTCTATTAAAAATCATATCATTTCACTTAGCACAAAAGGGTATGACGATTATAATAAATCACTTGATTTTGTTATGATGTTTATTCCGAGTGAACCTGCTTACATTGCTGCTTTGCAACACGACAATAATCTATGGAATTTTGCCTATGACAAACGTATTTTGTTATTAAGTCCGACCAATTTAATTACTTCTTTAAAACTGATCGTGGATTTATGGAAGCGAGAATACCAGAATCAGAATGCGCTTGAAATAGCCGAAAGAGGTGCGAAACTCTATGATAAGTTTGTGGGTTTTGTAGAAAATCTGAATGGAGTAGGCGATCATTTAGATAAAGCTTTGGATAGGTATGATGCTGCATTCAAACAACTAAGTACCGGAAATGATAATTTGGTTTTGCAGGCAACAAAACTTAAAAATCTCGGGTTAAAAACTAAAAAAGAATTATCAGATGGCCTGGTTGAAAATGCATTGACAGGTGAATAAAAAACATACAAATGAAAATATCCCGGTCAATTTTGATCGGGATATTTTTTTAGGAATTATTCACTCAAAGAGAAGACTAAGATTAATTCGTTCTCGCATTTCTAATCAAGTTCATCCCAATCCCAAAAATCCTGGTCATCATCCTCATCAAAAAAGTTCCATTCGGATATTTCAAAATGTTGAAGGATTTTCCTGATTTCTGTCAGAGCTGATTTTCCTTTCAGTTTTTTCAAACTGTCCTCCATAGAGTCATTCAGGTTATTTAAATTTGCTTTTTCTGCTTTAAGATTGAAAGAAGAATTAGAACCGATTCGTTCATATCTCATCAAGGGAAGAAAACGCTGATGATGAAATAACATCAGCTTTTGTTGTTCAAGGACCTGAATTTGTTCTTTTAATACCTGGTTATAAATAGTCAGTTTGTCGGAGGATAGTTGATCAATATTATTTTCTTCTTTATTGATAAATTCCATTTCAAGACTGAGCATCTCGTGTAAATCGTTATTTTCATAAGCCACAGTAAGCCTTTGCATCAGCTTCTCCTTTTTAGCTTTAACCACCTCATCCTGTTCCAGGTCGGGATGTAGAGCTCTCACCAATTGTTTATAAATACTCTTTATATTTTTATTCCTGGCTTCCTCCAGCTCTTTGTTTTTGGCTTCTTTTTCAAGTTGTTTCGTCGTCTTTTTTCTCTTGGATTTTTTCGCCTCCTTTTCTTCCTCCTGTTCCTTCATTTTATCGGAAAGCTCCTTCATTTTGGCTGCTAACTCCTCTGCACTCATATCTTTATCCAACCCGTCAAGGTCAAATTCAAAACCATTTTGGCGAAACATATTTTCCATTTCACCTTTCATCATTTCAAATTCAGCAACTGCTGCTTTGTCATAACTTTCTCCGGTAACTGCTTTATATATTTCCTTTAAATCCTGCTCAGGCGGGTTGCTGTCATTAGAAAAAATATCCTGAAGGAAGGAAATAATAAACCGTTTGAGTGTTTTTTTCTCTTCACCCTTTATCTTTTTATTACTCTTGAATTGAGGGAATATTATTCCGATAATTTCTTTTCTTTTCTCATTTGCTTTCCTTTCCAGAGGGTGAATTTCCTTTCCGTAATAAGCAAGTTGTTTGTCCAGATCTTTGGAGGTGTTTTTTAATTCTTCTCTAAGCTTTTCGATTTTTTTAACGAGTTTGTTAAAAGCGACTTGCTCCTTATTGAGTGGTTTTTCTTTTTTACTACTTATAATAAGTTCCTTTGTTACAATCCGTTTTATATCTTTTTCCGCAAATAGGGATTTCTGCATAAATTCTTCTTTTTTTCAAAAGTAAGAAGAGAGGGTTAAAAAATAAAGGGGAATTTGTTATTTTAATTCAGTCGTACGATATCCAAATGTTTTTTTCTTTATTTTGGCTAATGTTGGATCATCAAATAGTACAAAAATC
>JBBSSE010000184.1:0-6007 GCA_038242375.1 Chitinophagales bacterium | reverse complement strand
TTATCTGAAGTAAAACTTAAGAGTGAAAATGCTAAAAATATTCCTTTACCTGAATTAAGGGAGAGAGTAGGAGAGAGGAGTCAACGAATAAACCTATTGTAGTGCATTGTGCAGAAGGATATAGAAGTGCAGCAGGGGCCGTGTTGAGTGGTTGTTCGGAATTTCCGAACAACCACTCTTTCGTCCAATTCTCCTTCCTCAAACACATTTTTAATGTGTTCACTAATGATGGATTTTGATTTTATAAATAGTTCACAAATTTGTGCTTGCGTCAACCAAGACAGTTTCCTCCTCCAATCGAACATCTATTTTGATGTTGCCATCAGGGGTTTTGTATATGATGATTTCGCTTTTATTCATTTTGATGTCTTTAATTTTTCTTTTGTGAATGTTGATTAATTTCTTTTGTCAATTCCATAAAAACAGAAGAAATGTCATTTTCATCAGGTATTGGTCTATATGCCAAGGCTGTGAGTTCCGTCTGATATTTTCCGTTTATTTGCTTCCATATAGTTTTGAAATCTGTAATCAAAGGTGATTCTTCGATGGATTTATTTTGCCAGCCATCGGGTTTATCAAACATTCTTTTATCGTGTTGCAGAATTGTATCAAACTGTTTCTTAAACGAATCTGATGCTACAAATGCGGCGCATTCAGGATTTTTGATTAAAAAATACAAATCATAAAAGTGCCTTACTTTTCCGGAGATACTTTCGATAGGGTTTTCATCAAACGAGCAGCGTATGAGTGAAACCAGTTTTTCTAACATGGTTTGTTCCTTGCTTAATACATTAACCTCAAAGGGTTGAAGATTATACTTGTCAATGTATTCCTCATTTTGTGTTTGCATCAAAAAATCAAAAACAAAACTTTTTATGGTCATTCGTTGAAACGGAAAAGGGTTGGCAAATGAATTGATTTCTACAATCAACTTATTATTTGAATTTCCTTTGTCTGAAGGCTCATATTCAAATACTGACTTTCTAAATCTGGAACCCTTGCTGGTTACATTATTCATTTGTATTTCAGTTAAATCCTGAGTGATTTCTTTTTCGATCGTGCGGATAATAGTTTTAATTTCATTACCTGTTTTTGCATTGTCGTTTATAATGGCAATATCCACATCTTCCGAAAATCGTTCCAGCAGATTGTATCCTTTTGATAGTGGATGTTCCTCCTTTGAAAACAGCTTCAGAAAAGTATTTGCTATTTGCTAATCGACTTAATACAAGGGTTATCCAGTAATCTTTTTCTACAAAATCAACCGGTATGCTTAATTCTATTGAAGCGGCAGTTATTGTATCTGTAAATAATATTTTATCCAGTTGAAGATTCATTCAATATTCCAATTTTTGATAGTAGGTAAATCTTTTTCTTTTATAAATAACTTCACTTTGGTTAGCGGATTGATACTTGCTTTTAACTTATTTATATCAACCTTAAGTTTTAGGTTTTCCAAAATGGCTCCCAATAACGCTTTGACTCTTGCAGGATAAAACAGGGCGAGATCGACGATTTCTTGTTGCTGTTTTTTATTCAAATCGCGGATAAGTGATTGCATACGCATTATGGCCTGGGTGGTTGAAGTTCCAGGTATTTTTCTTATATCCTTTAGAGCATCAAGGTAACCTAATAATTGATAGTTATCCTCAGTTACATCTACATAACTTTTTACAGAACTTACTTGTAATGACCCTTTATTTATTTTTATTGATTTATTTCTCGTAGCTATTTTGAGTTTAAAAGCCATTTGTGTACTTAATCCCAATTTGTTGTATAGTGAATACCCGGTTTCATAGGCTATTCTTTTGTCATTTTTAAACAAATATCTATTCAAAATTCTATAGCCATCTGGGCCTAATTCACCAAAAACCGTTTGCTGTGGTATATAAAATACCCCTTTCGATACCCTTTTTATAATGCCATTCTTTTGCATGCGTTCCAAAGCCTTCGCGGCAGTGAAAAAATCATTTGCCTCAATACCTAAATCAGCATACCCAAAAGGCTGGCTTTCAGGAATTTTCTCTATCGTGTTTCTTATTTGTTCGGCCACTTTCATACTCCAAAGTTAGGCATTTTATATATAATGTCAAGTTTTAGAAGCTAAAAACTTGACATTATTGAGATATGTATAAGCAATAAGAATAATAATTCTCTTTCGGTTGCCGGCAAATTATAACCGTTGATAAATTTCTAATTTAAATTTAATCTCTATCGCCATAGAGATTACTTTTTATCATGAATTATTTCATTCATTTTAGGAGTTTTTCACCGGAAAAAATATAAATTCTCAAACTCAGATGGAACTTTTTTGTTAAAATGGACAATCAGAATATTACCTATAAATCATCTTAGAAAAAAAGCGTTGTTTTAAATTCATGGAAGAGAAATTAAAGTGCTACACGCCTTTACTGTATTGATTTTTAATAAAAAAATAGATGGAAAAATTAAAGATGTTTTAATTGTTTTCAAATCGATATATGTTAAGAGAGGTCTTCGCAATAAACTTTGGGTTGGCAAAGTATTTGCCTAAGCAGGGCAATCCTATGAATAATCAAACCCCCTATGAAATGAATACAGAGACGAAAGCGCCTGGTAAATACAAATATATCCATCGAACTATCCAAAATTCTTCAGAATTTAAAACATCGGAACTTCCTAATAATGAGGTTAAGTCCAAAATCAATAAAGTCAAGAAGACTTTAAAAAAACAATCAAACCCATGGGCTATTTTTGTTTTAGTAAGTACGTTCATACTGTTATTTGGAGCTACTTACCTGTTTTTCTTTTTGGATAATGACTTTTCTAAGTTCCGTCAGGAACGCCTAAGTTCCACTTTGGGCTTTGCTTTTTTAGTAATTGCTACTACTCTATTTGCTTTTAAGGCCGGGTTTTTCCTTTTTAAGCTTTATAGATATTTCAGGTATAAATCTATTGCTTCTGTAACGGATGAAGAACTGCCAACATGTACAGTAATTGTTCCCGCCTACAACGAAGGGAAACAGGTTTTTGATACCTTGATGAGTTTGGCTAACAGTGATTACCCTGAGAGGAAATTGCAGTTACTTTCTATAGATGACGGTAGTAAGGATGATACCTGGGCCTGGATGCAAAAGGCAAAAATAATTTTGGGCGATCGCGTGGAAATATACCAGCAACCAGAAAACAAAGGTAAACGTCATGCCCTTTACCGTGGTTTCCATTTGGGAACAGGAGATGTTTTTGTGACAGTAGATAGTGATTCAGTTGTAAAAGCGAACACACTTAGAAATTTAGTGAGTCCGTTTATTGTGGATGAAGATTGTGGTGCTGTAGCCGGTAACATCCGTGTGCTAAACACCAAAAAAGCACTTTTGCCAAAAATGCTGGATGTGAGTTTTGTATTAAGTTTTGAGTTTGTGCGCTCAGCAGAAAGTAGTTTGAACTCTGTATTATGTACGCCGGGAGCCCTGGCCGCCTATCGTAAAACCGCTGTATTTGCCTGTTTACCGGAATGGATTAATCAAACCTTTATGGGAAAACCATCCGATATAGGTGAAGATCGCGCAATGACGAATATGATTTTAAAACAAGGTCATAAAGTTCTTTTTCAACGGAACGCCTTTGCCTATACCAATGTACCGGAAGATTATACCGGACTTTATAAGATGTTTATCAGGTGGGGGCGTAGTAATGTGCGGGAAAATATAGAAATGTCAAAATATGTATTCACGAAGTTCAGAGCAGGTGCAAAATCGGGCGCAAGACTGCTATTTATCAGTCAGTCGCTCAAGATTATTATGAGCTACCCGTTCATTTTATTTATGCTCTTCTTTATAGTAACGCATCCTGTTTTGTTCTTAAGCTCAACACTTTTCGGGATTTTGATCGTTTCCAGTTTTTCAATGATGTTTTACGCCAAACGCTATAATCTGTCGGAGTCGTTTTGGGTATTTTCTTACAGTATTTTATATACGTTCGCTTTATTCTGGATTACACCTTATGCGATTGCTACGGCAAGTAAGAGAGGTTGGTTAACCAGAGGATTGGCGCAAGTGAAATAAGCGTGATGAAAATGAACTCTCACTTTTTAATTCCTGAATCATTGAATGATAATTAGTAATATTAAAACGTAAATCTTTCCCGGATTTATCAAAAGAAACCCTGGTTATAAACGATCAGGGCTTTTTAATTATTTGATGCCGGCATGAGTTTCCGATGCTTTCCTGGAAAACAGGACAGATATATAAAGCGCCTGATTTTAGCAGTAGATTATTTTTTCAACAAATTTTCGCCTGTCTCAGTCAAATTGATATATCGTGTTAAATTAATTAAGTCATGTTGATCCTTTATTTTAACCTCCGCTCTTAAATTAAATTCCCCCCAGGCAAGTTCTTTTAATTCAAAATTATTTTCCCGATTAGTTTTAGTTTGTATTTTATTTGGATAGGAAGGATGTAATGAATATCGAACATATTCAACGCGATCAAGAACATCTTTGTTAGCTTGTAATATCACTTGAATGACATACATTTTCTTGTCAAATTCTTTGTCCTTTTTCGAAAAACGCCAACTACTATGTAATAATGCTAAATGATTTTCAGTAACGTTCTCATTTTCCTTAGGTGACGGTAACGAAACTGGAATTTGACCAACCTTAAATGTACTTATTTGGATCTCGGCTCCGCCTTCTATTCGAGTGACAAGAGCATTAAAAATCTTCTTGAAATTCCTATAATTCAATAAATAAACTATTACAAAAAATAGCGGCCAAACTATTTTGTCAATCAATGATATGAATTGTACTGTTGTCATAATAATATTCCAAAAGTATTCATGTTTTGCTAATAAGGTAGAGTGCTTTGCTCCTAAAGTGCCGAATGACAATTGCTATCTATATACAATGAATTTATTTACAGTTAAAACGACAATAAGAACCAAACTAAAAAAAATTCCGAAGGTCGTAACCGCTGGTAAAGGTACAAAAGGATTATAATGCAATTTGAAATTCACCGCCGGATTCGTTTCCTTGCTTTTCAGAAATTTAAATAGTGATAACCAAAGTCTAACTTTATTCATCGAACCCTGAAATAAAGAGAAATAGAATTCCTGCCGCTGCTGTAACATCGTCCAGCCACCTTTCGGTAGCAGCCCTGTAAGCGTTCGTATAAACTCTTCCCAGGATTGGTTTCTTCACGAACCAAATAGTGGATTTTTTTTAAGACCTTTTCATCATGGGTATTTAATTCTTTTCCTCTAACCATTTAGTAGCAATTTCTACCGTTTCATTTTTGTTCGCATCTGAAGAGGATACAATTTCGTCCAGGATAATTTTATCCATAAATTCTTTGTGATTCCGGTCGGAAACATAGCTTACAGCTAAATTTAAGAGGTTTCCATGTAACAATGGGATGGTGATATTTGCCGTAGTATATCCTCCTGAAGGGGTTCCGAAAAACCGTACATTGGGCAAACCGCTAAAAGATATGGCAGTCATTTCTCCGCTGCTGGCTGTCATAGAATCTATCAGTACCGCTATCTTCACGGCCGGATTTTTAATTTTATAGGTATCGGTCTTTAAACCTGTATAAGTAATGCTTCCGTTTGTAGATTTCCAGGCAATATTTTTTTTGGAGGCCGGATATACAAAATAGCCAACCGTGCCATCCTCTATTAAAGCATTGAGTCCTGCTAGCATCGGCCACATGTTACCGCCTGTGTTATGCCGTAGATCCACTACCCAACCTGTGATCGTATGTTCCGTATCTAACGCTTTTATTTGGCTTCGGATATTATTTGCAAAATGCTTATCTTTTTCACCATCAAAAGTCAAACAGGCAGGTACTTTAATATACCCCACACCATTCTCCAAATACTTGCTTTCGGCTTGTTTGCTTTCCTGTGATTCACTCTTGATTTTATCCACCCGCTTTCCTGTCAGGAAAAATGAATGCTTATCGCCGGCCTTTCTTAATTGTTGCGTGAAATACTTGTTGATCTTTTCCAGGTCGTCTTTTGATTTCACTGT
>JBBSSE010000183.1:0-6018 GCA_038242375.1 Chitinophagales bacterium | reverse complement strand
CCGTACAAAGGAAAAGGTGTGAAGTTTGAAGGTGAAATCCTGAGAAGAAAAGCAGGTAAATCAGCCGGTAAATAATACCTGAACGAAACAAATTGAATAAAAGTATTTCCGGCAGTATCGGAAATTAAAACAGAAATAAAATGAATTCTAAAGTAAATGCAAGGCGAAAAATACATTATCGCATACGCAAAAGAGTAAGTGGTACTTCTTCCAAACCAAGACTTAGTGTATTCCGTAGTAACAAAGATATTTATGTGCAGTTGATTGATGATGTGAACGGAGCCACACTTGTTTCAGCTTCTTCCCGTGAAAAGGATATTGCTGCTCAAAAAGGTGCAAAGATCGATTCAAGTAAAATGGTTGGTGAAGCAATTGCAAGAAAAGCCGTTGATTTGGGAATCAAACAAGTTGTTTTCGATAGAAGTGGTTATTTATATCATGGACGTATCAAAGCAGTAGCTGAAGGCGCAAGGGAAGGTGGACTGGAATTCTAAATTGCAAGCAGAAAATCCTTAAACCGGATTTACCTGGGCATTGGAATGACAAAATTTAAAGTAACATAATTTAAAGTAGAAAGAGGAGACTTAAAGAATTCTGGCCTCCTGTTTCTACTGAAAATCTTACCGTTAATAATCGGAATTAAAATTTAAAATCGACATAATGTTGAAATCTAATCAAAAAATTAAAGGCTCTGAACTCGAACTGAAAGAGAAGGTTGTGTCTATTAATCGTGTGGTTAAAACAACCAAAGGTGGTAGAGCATTCAGTTTCTCTGCTGTAGTAGTGGTTGGTAATTATAATGGAATTGTAGGGCAGGGACTTGGTAAAGCCAAAGAAGTGCAGGAAGCTATTGTAAAAGGAATCGAAGACGCGAAAAAGAACCTGATTAAAATTCCTTTAAAGAATGGTACTATTCCTCATGAGCAATGGTGTAAAGAGGGTGCTGCGAAAGTTCTGATCAAACCAGCCTCAGAAGGTACCGGTGTAATTGCCGGAGGTAGTATGAGAGCTGTATTGGAAAGCGCCGGAATTACAGATATTTTGGCTAAGTCCCTTGGTACTGCTAATCCTCAGAACGTTGTAAAAGCGACTGTAAAAGCTTTACAGATGTTAAGAGATCCATTAGAAGTTGCTGAAACCAGGAACATCTCATTAAAGAAAGTTTTCAACGGATAATTGTCAATCCATTGAACGGTTATAGTAATCGTAAAGAATTGATGAATAAATGAAATAAGTAATTGACAGATTACTGTAAAATTATAGAACAAATGAAAAAGCTTAGAATTACGCAGGTTAAAAGTGGCATAGACCGCTCTTACCGCCAAAAACTTACTCTACAAGCATTAGGTCTTAGAAAGATCAATGGCACGAAAGAAGTAGAAGGCACTCCCCAGATAATGGGAATGATCAAAAAAGTGGAACATCTCATCAAAGTAGAAGAACTGGCTTAACCGGTTCTTTTTGTTATTTCAATAATTTTTAAAAAGCGAGCTCCAGGTACCTGGAGCGTTAAGTAAAAAAAAGTACCATGCAATTACACAATTTAAGACCTGCAAAAGGTTCTACCCATAAGGTAAAAAGATTAGGCCGCGGTGAAGCTTCCGGTAAAGGTGGCACAGCTACAAAAGGTAACAAAGGTGCACAAGCACGCACAGGTTATAAAATCAAAATGGCACACGAAGGTGGCCAGATGCCTATTCAACGCAGACTGCCTAAGCGTGGTTTTAAAAATCCGAACCGTATAGAATATAAAGTTTTCAACCTAGGTCAGATCGATCAATTGATTGAAAAGCATGAATTAACAGAATTCACTCCGGATAGCCTTTACATTAACAATCTAATTAGTCAGACAGATAGAGTAAAGATTTTAGGAAATGGCGTTTTGAAAGCAACAATTCCTTTCAAAGTAAATGCTGTGAGTGAAAAAGCTAAAGGTGCTATCGAAGCAGCCGGTGGAACTCTAGAAATAATCAAATAATTCATTGATATTTGCAGAGGTTATTTTCTGCAAATAATTAAATCATGATATTCTGTGAAGAAATTTATCAAAACACTAAAAAACATCTGGTCAATAGAAGAGTTAAGGAATAAATTACTCCTTACCCTCGCCCTGATTTTTGTATTCAGGATAGGGTCTTTTATTGTACTACCAGGTATTGATCCAAATAAATTAGCCAATTTGCAGGCCACCGCTTCAGGTGGTATGCTTGGTTTACTGAATTCCTTTGTAGGAGGAGCTTTTGCGAAGGCTTCTATTTTTGCTTTAGGTGTAATGCCGTATATCTCTGCTTCTATTTTTATGCAGTTGGTAACGGTATTGGTTCCTCAAATTTCTAAAATTCAGAAAGAAGGCGAAAGTGGACAAAAGAAAATTACCCAATGGACACGTTACCTGACTGTAATTGTTACCGTATTCCAGGCCGCGGCTTATGTAGGGTTTCTGCATTCATCCAGTGGTGAAGCAATGTTACCTGCTTATTCTGGTTTCTTTTGGATATCCACAATTATTATTCTTACTGTAGGTACATTATTCGTAATGTGGCTTGGTGAAAAAATCACCGATAAAGGAATTGGAAATGGTATTTCTATTCTGATTATGATTGGTATTCTTGCGAATCTTCCACAATCTTTCATGCAGGAATTTGCTGCTAAAACCACCCGTGGTGGAGGTGGATTACTTATCTTCATGCTGGAGATCGCCGCATTTATCGCTGTAATTCTTGGTTTGATCGTATTGGTTCAGGGAGTAAGGAAAGTTCCTGTAAACTATGCAAAACAAATTATGGGCAACAGGCAATTTGGTGGAGCAAGACAGTTTTTACCTTTAAAAGTAAATGCTGCCAACGTAATGCCGATCATCTTTGCACAGGCGATTATGTTCTTACCAACTATTTTTGCGGGTTTCCAAACTTCCGGTAAAAACTGGTCTGTGTACTTCACAGATCATACCAATGGCGTTTACATGCTGATATTCGGTATCATGACCATTGCCTTTACGTTTGTTTATACTGCTTTGATATTTAACCCGAAACAAATGTCGGATGATCTGAAACGAAACAACGGGTTTATTCCTGGTGTAAAACCAGGGCAGCCTACTACGGATTATATTGGAACGATCATGGATAGAATTACTTTACCCGGTGCTGTTTTATTAGCAATCGTCGGTATTCTTCCCGGGTTTGTACAGTTGCTCGGTGTTACACAAGGTTTTGCTATGTTCTATGGTGGTACTTCGTTATTGATCATGGTTGCAGTAGTATTAGATACATTGCAGCAGATCGAAACTCAATTACTGATGCGTCAATATGATGGATTAATGAGCACGGGTCGTATCCAGGGCAGACAATCCACAGCAGCTCCCGGCATTACAGGAAATATCTAATTAGAATTTTTTAACAAACAGAATATATTATACCAAAAACCCTGACTTATTCTGTCAGGGTTTTTAATTTCAAATACATTATGATTATTTATAAAAGTTTCGCTGAAACAGAATTAATAAGAGAAAGTTGTAAAATTGTCAATGATGCCATCGCTTTGGTAGCTTCTCTGATCAAGCCCGGCATTTCCACCATGGAATTAAATGACAAGGCTGAAGAATACATCCGTAGCCAGGGAGCGACACCTTCTTTCAAAGATTATAATGGGTTTCCTTATGCATGTTGTATATCAGTAAACGATGCTGTGGTACATGGGTTCCCAACGAATGATAAATTAAAAGATGGTGATGTGATTTCTGTGGATGTGGGTGCGTACAAAAATAAGTATCATGGTGATAGTGCTTACACATTTGCTTTGGGAGAAATTTCTGAAGAGGTGAAACATTTAATGCGGACTACCAAAGAATCTCTTTACAAAGGAATTGAAAAAGCAATCGTGGGAAACCGGGTCGGTGATATCGGTTTTGCGGTGCAGGATTATACCGAAAGACAATTTGGATACGGTGTTGTAAGGGAGTTAGTTGGTCATGGTTTAGGCCATGATTTACATGAAGATCCCCAGGTAGCTAATTATGGTAAACGGGGTACCGGAGCCAAATTAAAAGATGGATTAGTGATTGCCATTGAGCCAATGATTAATCTTGGCGGTAAAGAGGTTATTAATGATACAGACGGCTGGACTATACGAACAGCAGATGGGCAGCCTGCCGCGCATTACGAGCATACGATTTGTGTGCGTAAAGGAAAGGCTGATGTACTTTCTTCATTTGATTCTATTGAGAAAGCGGAGAAAGAAAATTCATTATTGTATTCAGGATATTAATACGATTTAGATATTAATTTTTGAAACAGGGATTTATTCAATAAATCCCTGTTTTTATTTTTAGGAAATGGAAAGTGTTCCTCACAAATTATGATCATGCTAAACCATCAGGTAATAACTTTACATTTTCCAATAACTTGCACTTCTACATGAAAAAGAAATTAATTGTCATAGGTGGTGGAGCAGCTGGTTTTTTCTGCGCGGTAAATGCCGCAGCTCAAAATCCTGAACTGGAGGTAATTATTTTAGAGAAGAGCAGTAAACTTTTGAGCAAGGTCCGGATCAGCGGCGGAGGAAGATGTAATGTGACCCATGCCTGCTTTAGCATTGCCGAAATGATCAAAAAATACCCGCGGGGTGAAAAGTTTTTAAAACAATCTTTCCGCCATTTTTTTACGACAGATACAATTGATTGGTTTGCACAAAGAAATGTGTTTTTAAAAACCGAAGCAGACGGAAGAATGTTTCCGGAAAGTAATTCTTCAGAAACAATAATAGATTGCCTTTTAAGGGAGGCGAATAAAAATAATGTACCCATTTTAATGAACAGGGATGTGGTAAAAATTTCTCCTTCGGAGGAAAACGAAACCAAAGCCTGCTTTACCATTTCACTTAAAAACGGTGAAAATCTACAGAGTGATTTTGTTTGTATCGCATGTGGTGGTTTTCCGAAAGCTCTTCAATATGATTGGATGGGTAATCTTGGCCATTCTTTTGAAAATCCTGTTCCGTCTTTATTTACATTTAATGTTCCCAAGCATCCAATATCCGCCTTAATGGGTATTTCTGTTGAGAATGTACTCGTGAAGATCAACGGAACGAAACTATCGCAGAATGGACCATTATTAATAACGCATTGGGGTTTAAGCGGACCGGCTGTTTTGAAGTTATCTGCTTTCGCTGCGCTGGAACTTGCTAAAATGAATTATGACTTTTCTATTTCCATTAATTGGTTGAGTGAGTTTAATGAAAATACTCTTTTAGAAAAAATGAAGGATATCCGGTTTGATATGGCAGCTAAAAAAATGGTCAACAAAAATCCATTCGGACTACCACAAAGATTATGGGAATATCAATTGAATCAATGTGGTATAAATCCGGATATTCGTTGGGCTGATTTACCATCCAAACAACAAAATCTTTTTGCCAAACAATTATGTGCAGAGCAATTTGGTATAAAGGGGAAAACCACCTTTAAAGAAGAATTTGTAACAGCAGGTGGAATAAAATTAAGTGAGGTGAACGCCAATACCATGGAAAGCAAATTGGTACCAAATCTGTTCTTTGCCGGTGAAATTCTAAATGTGGATGGAATTACCGGTGGCTTTAATTTTCAGAATGCCTGGACAAGTGGATGGATTGCGGGGAGAGAGATTGGGAAGAGATAGAGCGTTTATGTTAGCTGTGGCGGGCTTTCGGTACAGCTCTCTCAAAATAAGAACTTATTGTGATCAGCCAATAAAGCATCAAATCCTATGTAAACGCTTCTTATCGTTACGAAGCTGATTGTTTTGATTTCTCTTTAGCAGTTCTCTTTTCCTATTTTCTTTTAGTCTTCTCTTTTCCTTGTCAGCGCGAATGAAATCGCTAATACCTTTTTCTTCTTCCTTAGTTAGTGGTTCATGCCCTCCGATAAAACCTACATCTAACTCAATATTTTTCTTTTTCATAAAGGATAATATTTATTGAAAGCTTAATAGCAGAATATGAAAGTAGCCGGCACTTGCTTAAAGCATCATCTTTTTTGAAGTACTT
>JBBSSE010000182.1:0-6028 GCA_038242375.1 Chitinophagales bacterium | reverse complement strand
GATTGAAGCGTCACATTTATTCCTTCCGGAATAAAATTCGCTACCAGAGTGGGAATGCCGATACCAAGATTTACATAATAACCATCCTTTAATTCTTTGGAAATTTGTCGCGCTATCTGGTTTTTATCTAACATAATGAGGGTTCTTTTTTGAGCTATGAGCTTTGAGCTATGAGCTATGAGCATGAATATAAACTACGAACTTTAAACTACGAACTTTGAACTTTGAACTACAAACTACGAACTACGAACTTTGAACTACAAACTACGAACTACGAACTTTGAACTACGAACTTTGAACTACGAACTAAAAACTATGACTTCCTAACCGTCCTCTGCTCAATCCGTTTCTCAAAATTATCTCCCTGAAATATCCGGTGAACATATATTCCCGGAGTATGGACCATATTGGGATCCAATTCCCCGGGTTCAACCAATTCTTCTACTTCGGCAATGGTAATTTTCCCGGCCATCGCCATCAAAGGATTAAAATTACGGGCGGTTTCTTTGTAAATTAAATTACCATATTTATCTCCCTTCCAGGCCTTCACAAGGGCAAAATCAGAATCAAAAGCATATTCAAGCAGATATTCTTTACCATTAAACTCCCTAACCTCTTTTCCTTCTGCCACTTCCGTGCCTACCCCTGCAGGTGTAAAAATAGCCGGCATGCCATATCCGGATGCCATACAGCGCGTAGCCAAAGTTCCTTGCGGAACCAGTTCCACATCCAATTCACCCTGTAAAAGCTGTCTTTCAAATTCAGCATTTTCTCCTACATAGGATGCGATCATTTTTTTTAGCTGTCTTTGTTTCAACAATAAACCAATTCCAAAATCATCTACTCCTGCATTATTTGAAATACAGGTTAAATCTTTCACCCCTTTTTTAACCAATGCGGAGATGCAATGTTCCGGAATTCCACACAAACCAAACCCGCCAAGCATTATCACACTTCCGTCTGCAATATCATGGACTGCCTCTTCAGCATTTTTAAAAACTTTGTTCATGCTTTTTAATTTATTTTTCTTTTCAAGATAAAGAAAGAACTTTTTTATTCCACTGCCTTAATTAAATTTTCTTTTTCCTTTCTTTTTAATTTATCCCTCATCGGCCCCTGATCACGCGAATCTTCCATAATTTCCGGTCCGTTTTGTATCCGTTGTTTTTGCACCTGCATACTATCAAAGATACGGTTCAATAATTCAGGATGTTTAATGTACCAATCATAGCTCTTGTCAAACTTTACAGAAGTTATTTTATGAATTTTAAAAACCTTTTCCGTTAACTTCTTTAATTCTTCCTCTTTATTTACAGAAGAATCTGACGCAACTACCTCTTCAGCTAAAAACTGCATTCTCATAACATCCCAAAGAACATCTCCCATTTTATCGGGTTGAATGATTGCACCAGGTACTTTATTTTTTGATGAACAGGAAAATAAAGTGACAACACAAAAAAATAAAATTAGTAACTGCTTCATCATTTTAATTGTTCCTGGTATTTAGTAGCTGAAGTAACGTCCAGTTTTTGTAATAGTTCTAAAGCCCGTGCCTTATCCGGAGGAGAAGCTTTTGAAAAAATATTGATCAATTCCTGCGTTTTAGCCTGGAAGATAAATTGCAGAATCATTGTATTCGGATTTTCCACATTAAATGTATTTAAAAGATTCAATACATTTAATATCTGGCTTCTTCCTGCGGCTTCCTCAGTATACAATTTGTCCATACCTAACCTGTAGTAGTTATAAATGGCATCATGAATAATATTATAGCGGCTGTTGGTCAAATTTTCTGCCAGCCAATACCGGTTCCGCGTTCCATCAAATGCCTTCCAACCATTTATGTTTCTTCCTTCCGGTGCACTATTTACAATGTTTTGAGCCTTTTGAAAATAAGGCTTACCTCCACCCTGCGAAAAAGAATCATAGTCAAATCCAAGAACCATGTTGATCCAATAAGCCATAACGGCGGTTAAATTAGAAACCATTGGATCTGTGCCAGAGACTCTTGTATCGCTGAATTCCAATTGTTGAAATTCTGTGTACTTAAATAGCACATCATTATCCTGGTAATTTATTACAGGAGACGTATAGGACGAATTAAACACAGGCCTTCCCGATTGAATAGTGAGGGATGCCTTATAAATATTGGGATCTCCCGTAGATTCGAGATTTAATAAAAAGCTGCAATCAATTTTTTCCTGGGTTGTAAAATTATCATTGCTCCATTTCCTGCTATTTACAAAATCGTTTAAAGAGGTTTGAAGTGTTTGAAACACTTTCTTATCAACATTATTCCCAACGCGGCTGCTGATAACACTTACCCGCCCCCTTAATTCCTGGGCAGACACATTCAAAGTGCAAAAGCTAATAAATAGGAATAGCAAATATTTAGTCATTCTTCAGTTTGGTTATAGTATTTATAATATCTACAGCTACATCTTCTTTAAGTTTCAAATCAAATTCATTCACTTCTCCTTCTTTTCCAAAAATAGTTATTTTGTTTGTCTTGTGCGCGAAGCCGGCTCCTTCGTCATTCAGTGAATTTAGAACAATAAAATCTGCATTTTTTCTCCGGAGTTTATCCAGGGCGTAATGCTTTTCATTTTCTGTTTCCAAAGCAAAACCTACGAGGATTTGTCCATTGGATTTTCGCTTCCCGGCTTCCAAAAGTATATCCTTTGTCTGAACCAAATCGAGTGTCAGAGGAGAATTTGTCTTTTTTATTTTTTCTATTGCTTTCTCTGCAGGAGTATAATCTGCTACAGCCGCCGCCATAATTATATAATCAGCCAACTCCATTTCTTTCATAGCTTCCTCATACATTTCACCGGCAGAAACGACGTTTACAACGTTTATCCCACCTTGAGGAATGATGGCCGAAGGGCCCAAAATAAGGGTTACTTCTGCACCTCTTTTTGCAAATTCTTCCGCTATAGAAATGCCCATTTTACCCGAGGAATGATTCCCAATAAACCGAACAGGATCAATTGCTTCGTAAGTAGGTCCTGCCGTTATCAGAGCCTTTTTTCCTTTCAAAGAATTTTTACCGGCAAAAAAATGATCTAAATAACGAAGCATATCTTCGGGTTCCTGCATTCTCCCTTCTCCAAACAAACCACTGGCAAGTTCTCCTTTGTTTACAGATATAACCTGGACCTCCTGCTTCTTTAACGTGGCCATGTTTGCTTTTGTTGCGGCATGCAACCACATATCTTCATCCATGGCAGGAAATAGAATGACCGGACAAACTGCTGAAAGATAAACAGCCATCAACAGATTATCACATAAGCCATTTGCCATCTTAGCTATTGTATTACAGGACGCAGGCGCTATAATCATCACATCGGCCCAACGGCCAAGTTCTACATGATTCGCCCAAACATTGCCTTCAGAAAGATCCGTAAGAACAGGATTTTTTGAAAGAGTCGAAAAGGTCAGAGGATTTACAAAATCAGACGCATGGGCTGTCATAATCACTTTAACTTCTGCTCCTTCTTTAATAAGTAACCGTAAAAAGGAAACAGATTTATATGCAGCAATACTGCCCGTAATTCCTAATAATATTTTCTTGCCTTTAAGCATCGATCATCCGTTTTTTTAAATGAAAATGTCCCGCAAAAAACGGGACATTAAAAATATCATTTCTTATCTAAAGTATACCCTAAATTATTCAAAAAGATTGTCTTCATTTCTACGATAATAAATTTTATCATCCATAAATTCAGCTAAAGCAAGAATAGCCGGGTTTGGCATTCTCTCATACGCTTTGGATATTTCGATCTGCTCTTTATTCTCATGAATCTCTTCAAGGCTATCAGTATGACTTGCAAATTCCTCCAATTTATTGTGCAACTCTTCTTTGATACCAATATTTATTTGATTCGCTCTCTTAGCAATAATCGAGATAGACTCATATAAATTCCCGGTGCGGTTTTTTATATCTACAAGATTCTTTGTTTCAATAACATTGCTTAGATTAGCGGTCTGCTGGCGTCTTAACTTGCTCATTTTGTATTGTTTTAATATTATTTTGACTAAGATTATTAAAGTTCTCCACTTCTCCTAACAATTTACTTTCCGGATATCTATCTATAAATTCGAAATATTCCGAAACAACTTTTTCATATCGTTCCTGCTGTTTGTCCGGTACGCTTAATTTTGCATATTCATAATAGGATTTAATGGCCATTAACTGGTAAAAATCTCCTTTTTCTGATTCCGGATAAGCATTAATTAAGGATGAAAATGAAATCCCGGCAGCCTTGTAATGACTAAGATTATAATATAAATTTGCCGCATTAAATTCCTTTTTCTCTAACTTCTGTCTCCCCATGGCAATAATTTCTGCTGCTTCCTTCACCCGTTCAGAATTTGGATAGGTAATGATAAAATTCTGCATCATGCCAATTGCCTTTGAAGTATTCGTCTGTTCCAATTCCGCAATAGGCGATTGCTTATAAAAAGAGTATGCCTGCATAAAAGAAACTTCTTCTGCTTTTGGACTATTAGGGAAAACACCTAAAAACCCTTTAAAGAGATTTTCAGCGTCTGCATAATTTTTTTGGTAGTAGGAACAGTAGGCGTACTTATAGTACAATTCCTCAAACTTTTCTGTTCCCTTAAATACAGGAAATAATTCCATATACAATTCCTCTGCATAGCGGAACTTCTTCTTTGCAAAATACTCATCTGCTTTTTTGAGTTTGTATTCATAGTCAGTACTTTTCAGTACTTTACTATACTCATTATTACATGCTGACAGCAAGAAAATTGGTACTAATAAGATCAGGGCTAACTTCATAAAGAGTTGCAAAATTAAGTAATTTTAAACAAATATGTATTTAAATTAAAAGAGAGCAAAATAGGTCAAGTTAATCTTTTGATAATTGAATATAAAAAACCCTTCCCGTTTTATGGAGAAGGGTTATAATTATTTATAAAATTAAGTTTAGTTGGATTTGATATCCACAGTATTTGAGTCACCACCACCTACCTGGCAAGAAACACTCACGCGATCTCCGCTGATACCTTCTACTTCTGTCAGGTAAGCTTTGATTGCATTAATTCTTCTGTTACATAATGCCTGGGAAACTTTAGAAGCTACAGGGTATCCTGTTACAGTAATTGTGCAATCAGCGTTTCCTTTCAATTTCGAAGCTACAGTAGCCAACATTGCTTTTGCATCATTGCTTAATGAATTTGTATTGCCTCTGAAAGAAATGCTCGGAAGATCTCCGATAGCGCAAGCGCCTGCTTTTACCATATCCTTGCAGCACTCCGGATCAGGACATTTACCTACGCCATCAGCATCTACCGGTTGACAAGCAGTTGGTGTAATTAATTCTTTATCTAAATAATCAGGAACACCATCGCCATCTGTATCCAAAGGACAACCATGTGTGTCAACTTTTACTCCTGCTGGAGTTCCGGGACATCTGTCAAGCTGATCTACAACACCATCACCATCTTCATCATCAAATACCGGTTTAGGCATTTTCATATGCTTTGGATTGTTAATCTCGCTATAAGCATAATCCAATGGATTAACCCACCAAAGTGGCTCAACTGATCTTTTACCCAGGTTAAAGTTTAAACCTACGGAAGTATAATTATATGTATCAAAATCTCCGGTTAAAACACCTTGTACACCATCCTGAAATTGCTGACCATCCATCAAATCATCTTTGGTAACAGAAAATTTATTTTCCAGAGCTAAGTTAATGCGCTTACTTAATTTGAAAGCAACACCAGCTATAATATGACCGGATGGTCTCAACGTTTGTCCAAATAGTTTCGAACGATTTCCAGTATTATTTTGTGCATCTGTTTCGTAAGAATCATCCATCATGTCTTTCAACTGATTACGGATATCCTTTCTATTCGTATAACCGGAAGCAGTAATTGAGCTGAAGTTATACGGAGTGTTGCCGTTTAAAGCATTTACTTTCGTATCATAGATCGTTACACCTGCACCTAAACCACCATAAATAACCATACCGGTTTTTTGCTTGTGGAAGCGAATATT
>JBBSSE010000181.1:0-6040 GCA_038242375.1 Chitinophagales bacterium | reverse complement strand
TTTCCTGTAATGATGATGGAGCCGTTTGCTGAGGGATTATTTCCTCCGTCAATGGCGGTGAATATCCAGAAATTTTGAACGGTAAACAATTTAGAATCAGTGGTGGAAATAGAATTCTGCTGGTTCTTTATACTGGAATTAATATTATCTATAAACCGTTTAGAGCCATCATAGCCAATTCCATTACGCGAACTATAAATAGCAAATGCATTGGTCAGGGTAAATGGTTGGGCATCACTATTGAAAGAACTTATGTAAGGAGTTTGGGTTTCGAATGTTTCCGTGTATTGTGCCCTGGATCCGGCAGCCATAAGTAATAAGATATAGCTAATCAGAAATGATTTGGTAAAAAGGAATTTCATTGTTTAAGTAGATTTTTAGTTATAAGCGTTTGATTAAATACCGTTGATGAATAAAGGTTGATTTTTTAATGGAGAGGAAGGAAATTTCTAATAAGTTGTTTGTTTGTTTAAAGCAATATTGTTTGGAATTTTGATAAAGTAAATTTAAGTGATAATAATGTAAAAAACCTATTAATTAAAGATAAATTTATAGGATGAACCGGAGTTATTTGTTTCAGTATTGACAAATAAAAGCTATTTAAAGAATTGAATTCTTTATAAGAATCAAGCACGATTTTCAAAATAACAGGCACAAAAAAACCATCTATAAAAGATGGTTTTTTTGATTTTTCAATGCATTTATGTAAGCCAATAATATTATTCCCTTCCATGGCAGTTTTTAAACTTCTTTCCGCTTCCGCAAGGACAAGGTTCATTTCTGCCAATCTTTGGTTCTACTTTTATAGGTGCCTGTCTCATAGTTTCTGACGGGTCGTGGTATTCATTTTCACTGGATAAATATTCCGGTCCGCCTGCACCTGCGCCGGCAAATTCTTCCCTGCGCTGACGCATTTTACTCATATCTGTTTTTCTCTGACGCTCTTCTGTAATGCGGCTTTCCTGGTTTTGTTCTACCGGTATTTTACATTGAGTCAGGAAACTTACGATATCCTTATTTACCTGGTCATCCATTTGTTTGAAAGCTCCAAAAGCTTCAATCTTATAAATTACCAACGGATCTTTTTGTTCGTATCCTGCTGTTTGCACACTATGTCTTAAGTCGTCCATTGCGCGTAAATGCTCTTTCCAGGCATCATCGATCAAAGCAAGCGTGATACTTCGTTCCAGCGCATTCGTTAACTCGGCTCCATTACTTTCAATGGTCTTATCAAGGTTAGCAATTGCCTGCATGATCTTCTTTCCATCTGTAAATGGTACAGCTACATTGATGATGTGGCTGCCCTGTTCTTTGCGGATATTTTTGATGACTGGCAAAGTATGCTCGTTCATCATTTTGTTCCTGTGGTTGTAACTATCTTTTGCTTCGTAGTACAACTTATTGGAAAGAACATCGAGGTGATCCTTACTTAATTCATCTTTTGTAATGGTTGTGTCAATTCCAAAATTCATGATGACAGCCAACTTAAATTCTTCGTGATTCTCTATCTCTTTGAATGAATTTATTAATCCTTCAGCTACGGAATAAAATGCATTATCCAGATCAAGTGCAAGCCTGTCTCCAAACAACGCGTGATTGCGCTTACCATAAATAACGGTCCGTTGCTTATTCATCACATCATCATATTCCAATAATCTTTTCCTGATACCAAAGTTGTTTTCCTCTACTTTCTTCTGGGCTCGCTCAATGCTTTTTGAGATCATGCTATGCTGAATCACTTCCCCTTCTTTATAGCCCATTCTATCCATTAGCGAGGCGATACGTTCACTACCAAACATGCGCATGAGGTCATCTTCCAGTGACACAAAGAATTTGGATGATCCCGGATCTCCCTGCCTTCCTGCTCTACCACGTAACTGCCTGTCCACACGACGACTTTCATGCCTTTCAGTACCAAGAATAGCCAAACCACCTGCTTCTTTTACGCCGGGCCCAAGTTTGATATCCGTACCACGGCCAGCCATATTCGTTGCAATAGTTACTGCACCCGGAAGACCTGCTTCCAGGACTACCTGTGCTTCCTTGGCGTGTTGTTTCGCATTCAGTACATTATGCGGAACTCCTTTTTGTTTCATCATCCGGCTAAGTAATTCACTCACTTCCACGGATGTAGTACCAACGAGGATTGGTCTTCCTTCACTGCGCATTTTCTCCACCTCATCTATTACGGCCTTATATTTCTCACGTTTTGTTTTGAATACCATATCCTGCTCATCATCTCTTACAACTGGCACGTTTGTCGGAATGGATACAACATCCAGTTTATAAATATCCCAGAACTCAGAGGCTTCCGTTTCCGCTGTACCCGTCATACCGGCAAGCTTATGATACATCCTGAAATAATTCTGTAATGTAATGGTGGCGTATGTTTGAGTAGCGCTTTCTATCTTCACATTTTCTTTTGCCTCTATCGCCTGGTGTAACCCGTCAGAATAACGGCGCCCTTCCATGATACGACCGGTTTGTTCATCTACGATTTTTACCTGGCCTTCTATCACCACATATTCATCATCTTTTTCGAAGAGGGTATATGCTTTTAGTAATTGCGTGATCGTATGAATTCTTTCTGCTTTGATGGAATAATCATTAAGCAGCAATTCTTTTTGTTCGAGTTTTTCTTCTGAGGAAGCAATACTTTTTTCAATTTCTGCTAATTTAACACCGATGTCAGGCATGATGAAGAATTCAGGATCTTCTCCTGAACCGGTAATAAGTGTAATTCCTTTATCGGTTAACTGGACAGAGTTATTCTTTTCATCAATTACGAAAAACAATTCCTCATCTACGATAGGCATGTGTTTCTGCTGTTCACCCAAATAGTGATTTTCTGTTTTTTGAAGTTTCACCTTCATACCAGGCTCACTCAAATATTTAATGAGCGCATTGTTTTTTGGAAGACCTCTATGTGAACGAAATAGAGCAAGACCACCATCTTTCACGTCATCATTTCCCTCTGCAATTTTCTTTTTTGCTTCTACCAGAAACTGACTGGTTACTTTTTTCTGTGCTTCAAGAATTTTTTCAATCCTTGGTTTTAATTGGTCATATTCCTGTGTATCTCCTTTTGGAATTGGTCCGGATATAATCAATGGAGTACGCGCATCATCAATTAATACACTATCTACCTCATCCACCATGGCAAAGTGATGCTTTTTCTGCACCATTTCTTCAGGAGAATGCACCATATTATCTCTTAAATAATCAAAGCCAAATTCATTATTGGTTCCATAAATAATATCTGACATATATGCTTTACGACGTTCTTCACTATTAGGCTGATGCTTATCGATACAATCTACTGTAAGTCCAAGCCATTCAAAAATAGTTCCGTTCCATTCGCTATCCCTGCGGGCAAGGTAATCGTTCACCGTTACAATATGAACTCCATGACCGGGTAAGGCATTCAAATAAGCGGGTAGGGTAGATACAAGTGTTTTACCTTCACCCGTTGCCATTTCTGCAATTTTACCCTGGTGTAATACGATACCACCAATCAACTGTACATCATAGTGTAACATATTCCAGGTGATCTCATTTCCGCCGGCAGGCCATTTGTTTTTGTAAATGGCTTTTTCGCCATTAATGGTGATGTATTTTTTGGTAACACTTAAATCTTTATCGAGCTGTGAAGCTTCACTGATGATTTCTTCATTTTCTTTAAATCTGCGGGCAGTTTCTTTCACTACTGCAAAAGCTTCCGGAAGGATCTCCAGTAAAATAACTTCCTGTTTTTTATCCCGGTCTTTTAGCATGGCATCTATCCCCTGGTAGATTGCATCACGCCCCGAAATATCCGCGGAATCCAAAAGTTCTGCCTCTTGTTTTCTTTTTTCTATTTCACTATCTATTTCTAAAAGATGTTCCTTTATACGTTGACGGAATTCGATTGTTTTATTCCGAAGCTCATCGTTTGTAATTGTTTGGTATTGCTCATAAAAGGCATTTATTTGAGCGATATAAGGTTTTATTACCTTGACATCTTTTTCACTTTTATTGCCACCAAATAGTATTGAAAGAAAACCAGCCATAAAATTATCAGGTTAAGTTATTTATTTAAGAACCATTATTTGTCAAATATGATGCTTAACTGCATGTTAAGTCAAATTGACAGGGTTGCAAAGTTACATAATTGCAACGTTTTTTAATATTTTTAAACGGAGGATATAACGTTTTATTTAAAAAGTTTTTACAATAGGCCGGAATCTTCTCCAGTGGGTGGTTATAGTAGGTTTAAAGCTACTTTTTATTTCCTTTCTTCTCTTTGGAACAGCGTACTTTTATTAATACTCAATATCAATGGGGTATTTGCTCAACAATCCAATGACACCAGGCAAAGAGAATTTAGCTTTTTTTATCTTGTTCAGTTCCGGATCAAAAGAATAATTAGTAGCCGTTCGAAAGTCTGTTTTTTCCAATATGCTTCGCATAAAAGAGGTGTTTAAAAGATCACAGTTGTCAAATGCAGACATGGATAGATCCGTTTCGGCAAAATCCACATCTCTTATGGAGCAATTAATGAAAGATGTTTTTTTTATTTTAAGCTGGAAAAAGGAACAATAATCGAGATGGCAATTTTGAAAAAAAACTGAAAATAAAAACGAATTACATTTACTGAAATCAATTCCCATCAATTTACAATCAATGAACCGTGCATTTTTTATACCCGCATCATTCAAAACCGCCAGGGATAAATTACAACCAGTAAAAATGCAATCCATAAAGTCATTATTACCCAAATCGCTCTTTTGAAAATTACAACCGATAAATTCACAGTTGATAAATTCTCTATCAGATAGTTTTTTTTCTGAATAATCTATTTTTTCAAATATTTTTTCTTCGTGGAGGTGCAATAGTTTTTAGTTTTTAGTTCGTAGTTCAGAGTTCGTAGTTCAGAGTTCGTAGTTCAGAGTTCGTAGTTCGTAGTTCGTAGTTAGGAGTTTCCAAATCGTAAATCCTAAATCGTAAATCCCAAATCCTAAATCACACAACCTACAACCTACAACCTACCGCCTACAACTAAAACCTATCCGCAACCAACTTTATTCGCAATTCCACCAATTGTTTTTCGTCAATAGTAGAAGGTGCATCAATCATTGTATCCCTGCCACTGTTATTTTTAGGGAAAGCAATAAAATCACGGATAGATTCGCTGCCACCAAGAAGAGCACAGAGCCTGTCGAAACCGAACGCTATACCACCATGCGGAGGTGCGCCGTATTCAAATGCGCCCAATAAAAATCCAAATTTATGTTGTGATTCCTCTTTGCTCATACCAAGGGCTGCAAACATTTTTTCCTGCAATTCTCTTTGGTAAATCCGGATCGAACCACCACCAATTTCATTGCCGTTCAATACCATATCATAAGCATTCGCTTTTATTTTGGAATAAGGATGCTCGAGGTATTTTTCCACATTTTCAATGAGTGGATTGTTGTTGATCATTACCTCGATATCTTCCGGTTTGGGAGAGGTAAATGGATGATGTCTCGCCACCCAACGATTGCTTTCTTCATCGTATTCAAAGAGAGGAAAGTCTGTAATCCAAAGAAGTTTATATTCATCCGGTTTACGTAAACCTAATTTTTCTGCCATGTATAAGCGAAGATCGCTGATGGCTTTGCGTGTGCGTTCTTCTTTTCCCGCCAAAATTAAAATCAGGTCGCCCGGTTTGGAATCACAGAAACGGGCAAACTCTGCCAATTGTTCCGGACTGAAAAATTTATCGAAACTACTTTTAAAAGTGCCGTCAGTATTTACTTTGATGAAGGTCAGGCCACGCATTCCTATTTGAGGCCTCTTCACCCATTCCACCAATTCATCTGTTTGTTTTCTGGTGAATTCACTGCATCCCGGAACAGAGATTGCGACTAAAGTTTCTGCTTCATTGAATACACCAAATTCGCTTCCGTTAAGCGTTTCAAGAAAAACCTTGTTTTCGGATTTTAAATTTTGAACCTTCATGCCAAAACGGATATCCGGTTTGTCATTCCCATAATTCCACATGGCATCCTCCCACGTC
>JBBSSE010000180.1:0-6051 GCA_038242375.1 Chitinophagales bacterium | reverse complement strand
GTAGTTATCTCCGGAAAAGGAGAGTTTATTAGTTATTTTGGAGAGTATCCTAATGAATTCGTATGGAAAGCAGCTGAAATGTTATCCGGGAAATAAATACGTGGTGCAAAAATGGTTTTGCAATCCGCAGGTTAAAGTGTTTCTATGGCCGTGGCCCATTTTATGATATGGCATTGTACTCCTTGCATTCTTATTTGCCGATTACAATTCGGCATTTCGCCTGCATTTCCAAAATTAATTGCAGTTGGAGCAGGATTAATATTGGCGATAGTTGTGCTTTATTTTTTATCTCGTTGGAGTGTCAACTCACGATGGAATAATCGACATACTTATTCAATTATTTTTGGCACAATGGTGGGTGCTATGATAATCGGTTTTATCGGTTTTATCTATGATTTGAACAAAGATTTTTATTTCAAATTAATCACCAATATTATAGCTACAGTGCTTTTTATTATTTTTTGGAAAAAGGTTAATAAATCAAATTTACCTTATGAAATGAAAAAGTAATTAGATTATTATCGCTTTGAGAAATGATGGAAAGACAAGCTATGAGTGAGTTTATTCGATAGTATAAAGTAAGAAAAAAGTTACAGAAATTCCAGGACTTCAACACTCAGAAAAAAATCCTGGTTTGACAGAAAAGTACCGACTGCAAACCCTGGACGATATCCTTCATCGTATTCGAACAGTACAACTGACAACGAACAAGCACTGAAGATTTAATTTATCTTGCAACATCAATCGTATAACAATGGAAAAACAAATTTATACTTGTCTTTGGTTTGACGGAAAAGCCAAAGAAGCAGCAAACTATTATTGCTCTGTATTTAAGAACGCAAAAATTATTTCAGAAAACCCAATGATGGTCATATTTGAATTGAACAACACAAAATTTATGGCTCTAAATGGCGGACCTCAATAAAAATTTTCACCTGCAACTTCACACGTTATTGAGTGCGACATGCAGGAAGAAATAGACCATTATTGGGACAAGTTGGGCCAGGATGGAAAATATAGCCAATGCGGTTGGCTTGATGATAAATTTGGTGTGTCCTGGCAAATTGTTCCTGCTATATTGTCCAAACTAATGGCTGACCAGGAAAAAGCACCAGGAGTAATCCGGGCATTTATGCAAATGACAAAATTTGACATAGAAACTCTTAAAAACGCATAGAAAATATTTACAACTTTAAAAAATAGAATTATGGCACAAATCAATCCTTACATTAATTTCAACGGAAATGCCGAAGAAGCATTCAATTTTTACAAATCAGTATTTGGCGGAGAGTTCGCAATGGTGATGCGTTTCAAAGATATGTCAGGTCCTGAATTTCCTGTAGCAGAAAAAGATGCAAATAAGGTAATGCACATTGTTTTGCCTATTGGCAAAAATATTTTAATGGGCAATGACGTTCCGGAAAGTATGGGTGTGGTAAATGAAAATGAAAACAGGTCAAAAATATCTATTACCGCAGAAAGTCGTGAAGAAGCTGACAAGTTATTTAACGGACTTTCAGCCGGCGGAAAGATTGAAATGCCCATTGGTGACAGTCCCTGGGGTTCCTATTTTGGGATGTTTAGAGACAAATTCGGTATTGAATGGATGGTGGATTTTAACCTAAAACATAACGGACAATTAGATAAATAAAGCAACGAACGTCTAACATCGGACATCATGCTTGTCCGACAGCAAGAATCAACAATATAGATAATGCTTTCCCGGAGCTTTTGTGCAGATGATTGAAGATTTAAAAGAATAAGTAAGAAAATGAAAATGAATATTTATTCATGGGGTTAAGTTAGGATTTAGTTATGAACTGCTCTATTTTCCGTTTATCGCTTCAATCGCTTTCTCCATCAATTCATCTCGTCCTTCTTTTATTCCTTTAATGGTTGGCTTAAGTTCAATGTCAGGTATAATGCCGATTCTTTGGGTTCCTTTCCCATCGGGATAAAATACACCAATCCCACTTATCATGGTGCTGATTCCTCCCGGTAAATTGAATTGAGATACATTTCCATCAGCACCTGCTGTAGTAGAACCAATGACGACTGCATTGGGATGGACCCTGTACGCCATTGCATGAAACTCCGCTGAACTTTGTGTGATTTCATTAACCAATATAATTACTTTGCCTTTATAATAATCTTTGTTATTTCTTTTGCCAACATCCAGGGATTTACCAAAAGTAAAAAGTCCGGGACTTTCAATGCTTCCTGTCGTGAATTTTACAAAAGGAGTGCGTGTGGGCATTAAATAACTACTCAAATAATAAATGACAAAATCGGAAGGATAATTTCTGTCGTCTATAATCAGTCCTTTTGTATTTTCAAATTCTTTCCAAAGTTTTGGTAGATATTCTTTTTTGAGAGAGCCATTATTTAAATAAGCGATGTCTTTATTTATGAGCCTGAAGCAAGTATCTGTCACCTGGTATTTGCGGTAACGATTCATTTTCTGCGAGGAATATGTTTTTAATGTTCTATTTTCTCTGACATCATTTCTAAGAAATTCAATATTAATTGTTGAATCATTTGTTCTTAAAAGGTTAGCAGCAATATCTCTCAACTGTGTCGGGTAATTGGATGCCGGTGAATATTTTAATTTCTCTTTTACGATTTCCTCAAATGGTTTGCTATTTATTTTTGTAATGATATCGCCAATTTTTAATCCTGTTTCTTTTCCTAATTCTTCATCATAAAACCCGGTAACCACAGGTTTGTCTTCTATAAATGTCAATTCCGCTGCCGCATAATTAATTCCGAAATAATTATTCAATATCTCGTTATTTCCCCAGATATTCGCGTGCGTGTCATGTACCCTACCAACAAGTTTTAAAACAGCAAGTCTGTAATCTGTTTCATTTTCCACATGAATAAGTTTGGGAATAAATTCTTCCAAAACATTTTTCCAGTCTCCCTCTATTAGATTTTTATAGGGGAAAAAATATTGAATGATATTCCAATATCTATAGAGCGTTAAAAGACGAAAACCTGCATCCGGATATTTCATTGAAGAATACCCGTTTTCGTTTTTAAAGTCCGGATTACCGACCCCTGGCGTCATTCCTATATAATAGTTTGTCGTTGGTCTTTTTGCGCTTTTTATTTTTAATAATACGGAAGTGAGTTCATTTGAAAAATTAGAATTTCCAATCCACTCTAAATCGGGTTCAAGATTTGCCTGTGCTGGTTTCTTATTTTTGTTTTCAACTTCGGGGATTTTTCCAATCCCTTCGATCCACTTTACCAATAGTTCATCTCTCTTTTTATCATCTTCAGAATTCATTACTTGAGGAAGGATCCTGAAAAGTTCATAGTCCCAATTGTATTTTCCTTCTGCAATATCGGGGTGATAATATTTCAAAAATCCCCAAATCTGGCCAAGTGCTTTCAGGTTCTTAATAGTGATCTTGTTCGATTGAATATTTGTAATGGCAGAACCACTGTCAAATTCTTTATCCTTGTCCGCCGGAAACATCTTCCGTTCAAGTGGTTTTAAGGAATGAATGTCTTTTCCATCAATCGTTACCTTCAAATTATCCAACCACATTTTACCTTTGCCCACTAATAATCCTCCAATAACAATTTGTTTTGTTTTTTGAGGATTCATGGGAAGCGTAATCTCATATTTTGTCCAGTCAGTCGTTCCTGTAGCTCCCTTTCCATTCATATTATTAAAAGCGACTGAAGGATCAATTCTCATCCATAGACCCGCATATCCGTCTGTGACATTTTCGGTTTTGATATACCCTGTGAGTGTTATATTTTTTCCGGCATAATTATCCGGAATTGTGTAACCCCAGGCCTTGAAATCCGGTTTATCATCTTTAAACTCAATAGAAACTGAATATTTTCCGCTTCGTACTTCTGTTGAATCAAGAGCAATAATATAATTTTGATTTCCAAATTCATTCCAGTTGACTGGGTGACTGTCTTTTACCTGTTCAAAATCAAAATTTAGTTTTGAAGATGCCTGTTTTGTCTGACTACAAGATATTATTACAAGGAATAGGGAAAAAAGGAGAAAGAATGATTTTTTCATTGTAGTCTTGTTTTTTGAATGGAACTGTCGCTTGCCTAAAGATAATTATTATGAACTAATACCCTCTTGGTTTATAAAATAGGCAAAGGTCATTTTGTAAATCGTAGAGTGTATTATACCGACATAAGACTTGTTTGGACCATTTATAAGTTATATTCATAAAAAGTAACTTTCCCTGTAGGGATTTAGAATTCAGTTATCTGTAGCCGACTATAAGTTTATAACTATTTATTCATGGTCATATCCTGAAGCCCTCTGAGTCTTATATCTTTTGATTTAAGAATGTTTTCTTCTGACTTCGTGAACAATTTAACCACGTTTAATTCAAGGCCTTCCTTTTCATTTGTAATTTTCTGTACGATAATCTTAAAAATAAAATTTTCGTCCACAAAATAATTGCCATAATCTCCGGTATTAATGATTTGATTATCGACAATAAAAACTGCCGTATTATTTTTTAAATTTGTGTATTTTAATTTTAATTGAGTTAAAGAAATTGGTTTTATGTTGTGATCGGGTTTCGTTCTTATTTTAATGATTCCATAATATTGAACATGAGCAATTGTTGTGTCTCTTTTTATAACGTCAATGCTTTCGATTAAATTTGGATTTATTGTAGAGAAGGAGCTTAGAAATTGTCCATTGATGATAAAAGCCTGATTTGGAACAGCTAAAAGGGTTGTATCATAATATACCTTAAGTATTGAATCGTTTACGTGGAAGGTGGATACTTTTAAATTCTGGAGCTTTGGATTTTGTACTTGTCCGAAGGAATGAAATGTTAGGATAGTAATTAGAAATGTAAAGAGTGATTTCATGAATTCTTTGTTTAAGGTTATCAATTTGACTGATCGCTTAGGCTTTTAATTTATGTATGCAGGAAAACAGAATTCCTGTCTGCTTGATCATTACCAAATATATAATTAAAAATCCATTCCATAGTAATCGGGAAAGCTATTAGTGATTGAGGTTATTATTGGGATTCTTATTGATTTATTGAATGGAATAGTTTCTTGCTCCATTTTTTGCACAGCTTTTAACTGTGGAATATTTTGCATCAAAACCAAAGTTGAAAAGAAATTTTAAAAACAGGAAAGGTCTTCAAGACACGAAACATTCAATAGTACCAGTTTTTAGGACTTCAGCGTAGGCACTGCAAAACCGATTTAAACGGCAGTTTGATTTCCTTACGCAATTCTTTATTTAAATTTTCTTTTGTCAATCCAACATTTTTTACTGTTTCATAAAAATCCATTTTACTTCCAAAAATCTCAAACAGTTTTGTTTTTCCATAGAGTCTTAAAGTCCTTTCGCAGATTAAGGCTCCAAGCATGTAGGTGATTTGGGTTTCTTTGTCTATGAATAAATTTTCCCAGGTATTTGTCGTGTGGTCTGCAAAACTAAACTGGGGATTCTTTTCTAAATAATTTTTAAGTTTGTTTCTGTGCCATTCATAGCTGAACTTACCACTACCACCGATAAGGGTCGCGAAACCTTCGTTTAAAAAACTGTTGATTGAAGGAAATAAATGACCGGTATAACTGTGAGCGACTTCATGCATGTAGTAATCGGAATTATTTCCTGAAATAATATTATCTCCGGGTTCATTAAGGCCACCAGACGTGTCAACGTACATTAACGTATTATAGTCAAACCCTTTTATTTGGAAAACTTCCACAGGATTTATACAAGAGTAATAGTTTATAGGTATTTCCTTACAACTAAAAAAATCGCAGAGTTCAGCTATTTCCTTTTTTTGCTTTAACGCTTCGACTATATTTAGCGTACGACATGATAGAGGTGAGATTTTATAAGTGACACTTCCAATAGTTGTTTCTTGCCAATCCTTCGTTATATAATTCAAATACATACTGAATATGATACCTGCGCTGTCTTTGCTGGCGACTATGTTATAAATCGCTCTGATTATATTTTCACCCGTTGAATCGTTATGTCCGATATACCCAATTTTCACTATTTTCTTATTTTCGTTATTGGTTGGT
>JBBSSE010000179.1:0-6052 GCA_038242375.1 Chitinophagales bacterium | reverse complement strand
GTAAAGATCTCATGGTCTTTATAGAAAATGACCCGCATGAGAAATGTTGGCTGTTCGTGCTTCCTGCTATCCTTGGTATAACCCACCTTCATAAAGTAGAGCTGTTCTGAGTTGCAATTCAGAACAGTAAAGGGCAAAAATTAAACCTTAGTTGTTATGTACATGTTCCTTTTTAGTATATTTGTTTTATGAAAGCTTTAGTTGTTACCCCAAAAGATGATAGTGAATTTAAATTTGTCTCCGAGCTGCTAAAAAAGCTTGGTGTTGGTTCATCTGCTTTGTCGCAGGAGGAACTTGAAGATATTGGTCTGTCAAAACTTATGCATTCTGTTGACAAAACTAAAACAGCCAGCAGGTTAGAAATAATGAAAAAGTTATCTACCTAATGGAAGTTGAATTCTTAAAGAAATTTTCAAAAGATCTTGATGAACTTAAATTGAAATCAGTTAAGCAAACATTAATTCGTTTAATAGAATTAATGGAATCTGCTGACAGTCTTGAACAAATTTCCAACACTAAAAAATTGAAAGGACATAAAACTGCATATAGAACCCGAATCGGTGATTATAGATTGGGCTTCTTCTTCGAAAATTCGACAATATTTCTAGCAAGGTTTGTTCATAGAAAAGACATTTATAAAATCTTCCCATAGCATTTCCTATACAATTGGTATAGCTCACATCTTCTAAGGGCGGGGATTATTCCCTACTTCTTCGATAAAATAAATCCTGAAAGAAGTTTTTTTAAAAAAAAAGAGCAAATTCCAAAAACGAAATTTGCTCTATACTATATTTTTCCAAAAACAAAATCATTCCTCCGAAAGAAATGTCTTCAAAACTTCCGCCAGATCTTTTGTTTTTACCAACCCACTTTGCCGATATACAATCTCATTATCTTTATTAAAAATCACCCACATTGGAAAGGCGGGTTGCTGATGTTCCCCGCTGACAGCAAGAGCGAAGTCGTGTAAACCATTCTTATAAGGAGACGGACTAAACATGGTTTCATTGATTCTTAATGTATCTTTTGATTCTGCATCGAGGTTGATGTAAAATGTTTTTTCCTCTAATAGTTCACGGATTTCTTTGTCTTTACTCAATTGGCGATCCTGCATTTTACAATAGACACACCAATTGGTTGATAATTGCATCACAACTAATTTCTCATGCTGATCCAGAAGTTTCTTTTAGGGAAGATTTAAAAATAACTTATAACAGTTTAGGTTTTACATTTAAACATATAATTCCATTTTGGAAGAAACTCATTAAACTCAACCGGCATATTTTTCCTGAACTCTTCTGATGCTTTTTCTCCAGTGAGATATACTTTTTCATTCGTAAATACATTAACAGAAAAGCCGGATTTTGTAGTGGCTTTTTCAGCAAGTTCTTTAACAATTTCATAGCTGTCAAATACCACTCCTTGCCAGGCTCTTGTAATATGGCAAAATGCTTTATGTTCGATAGGATTCCATTTAGAACAATAGGCCGGATAATGCGCCATAACAATATCTATTTTTATTCGCTCAGATAGCTTTTGTATCTGTTCTTTTACAACATAATGCAGGCAACTATTGCTTCCGCCACCATCACTGAGTATCAGCATTCTTTTTGCCGATGGATACAACTGTTTCATTGAATGATTCCAATGATGTTCTATATTGTCACAAACAAATTCGGATGTATCCTTTGTTTTCCCTATCGTTAGGTAGCATTTGTTTTTATTTACATCGTATATTCCATGCGGGATTATTACACCCTTAGAAAAACTATTAAAATCATGGTCGTAAACTTTTTGTACTTCCTGGGTGTATAATTTACCATCCCGATAAAAATTGCCTAACATTTCTTTCTTCTTGCTATCTATACTTAAAACAGGTAAATCTTCTTTGCTAAATTCTTCTTTTAATTGTGCAATATATTCAAACTGTTCATTTCTATTGTTTACCTCTTTTAATGTTTTGCATTTTAGCATTTTGCGCTTAACATACTCGCCCATTTTTAAAAGTTGTTTGACTACATGAACACCTACATTGATAGCGTGCAGTTGTAATAATTCGCAAATCTTTTTACAAGTCAAATTTGTCCATAAAACACCTGATTTCATTGGATCTCCTGCTTTGTAACAATTTACAACCATCAGAAAGGCAGAAACAATATTTACTGTTGTTTCAACTTTTTTTTTCTACCACCGCCACTTACGCGTACCTGTTCTGCTGGTAATAAATTTTCGGATAATAATTCTTTTTGTCCTTTACGTACAGTGTGTTTGTGCATGTCATATTTTTTAGCAATTTCATCTACACCGTAATACCCGAGCTTCATGGATTCTATGGCTGCATACAATCTTTTATTTTTCTCAGATAAACTGTTAAAGAAAAGAAGCGAATACTTGTCAATGTCGAAATTAAAATCAGACTTTTTCATATTACAAATATAGCATCACATCTTTAAACTGTTATAAGTTATTTATATTTGTTCCTAAAGACTGTCGAATGGGCTAAAGGCATCTTTTTTCTCTATTAATTTAAAAATTAATGTATCCGACTGATAAGCATCTCTCAATGCAGCAAAAAATACTCTATCTTTAAAGGCATCTATCCAGGGATTTGTACTTTCGTTATAATCAAATTTTGGATAAATGTTTTACTACAGGCTTGAGTAAAAAATATACAAATAATTAATAAGTATTTCATAATAAAATTTTAATTTAAAACCCAGATATCAAGTCTATAAATGACTTTTCTTCTGTTTATAAATTTTATATCTGGCAAACGCTAAACTATCAAGCCATTTGCTATTATATTTTACCAGCAAAAAATTTAAAACATTCTTGCCTTGCGCTCCTTCTGATACTGTGTTTATTCTTTGAATGGAATCACTAATCATTTGTTGATTATCGATTTCTACAAATTGATTGATAATTCTGATATCTTCCCCGGACAACAGAGGTTCTGAATAGCCGCTTCCATCCTTTTTGAACTTCTCCATTATGTCCTGTGGATAATCAAATCCCACATCAAATAATTTAGTAAAGTAAGTCAATTTAAAATCATTGATGTAAGCTTCTTTCATTTGTTTTTGATATGTGGCTTCGAAACTTGATTTGCAACCTATTAATAATAGGGGGAAGAATATTAATTGTATTATATACTTTCTCATAATTTTATTATTGAAGTTCCCATATAAATATTTCGTGAACACCACCTTTTGCATTAAAAAAACACTTGCCATCGCAAACTGAACTATTTATTAAATCCGCATGACCACTGGCTCTAAAATAATTATCCCCTGGGTAATTAGGCACCATCATATAAATACCTTTCTTGCCTGATAGGTGACTTGCAAAGTTCTGTCCGTAAGGCCCTCCTTGAGCACTGGTAAGATAATTATCCCCACTCGGGGTGCCAAATGTTTTTTTCATCCAGGTCAGCAATGCCTTCGCACTCAAGAAATAGTATTTGCCATCAGCACCCTCATATCTATCAGGTCCCGATGGTATATTAATTCCAGAATAATTTAGCGCTTTTGATACCCTAAGTGCACATGTATTCTGATATCTTGCGGGATCTGAATTATATTGATCTATAACTTTTTTCCCGATACTTGTGTATAACTGATATGGTGTTTCATAAAGTTGATCACTTCGTTTAGGAAATGCACTTTCAAAATTATCCCAACTTGGTAAACTCTGTTGAGGAAATGATAGATTAGGATCATCCCAATATTCAGTATCATATTCACCATCTTGTCCCTCTGGCGTACCAATAAACTGATTCTTAAACGTTTCAAAACTTACAGCAGGATTACCCACTAAATACCCTACTGCCCATCTTCCAAACTCTTTTACTTCCCGCGATTCTGACATCAGGTATTCCAGCAGTTCATCGGCAATATCCGCATTTTCTGTAAGGTAATTCATCTCATAAGTATTCAGATGCATTTGCAAATCTTCATCCGTATTAAACCACTCAATTAGCATCTCCGCAGGTGTTTGGTCTATCCAGGGTACTGGTGGCAGGTCGGGAATGTTTTCCACAGGTATTTCGGTTTCTGAACAGGGCAATACATACTCCGTCCCTGGCGGAGGTGGCACGGTTGGCACCTGATAATCCGGATCAGGATTGCAATTAAGCGGAGGATAATCGCCCGCGCCAGGAGAACCGCCTCCACCCATATCGCCGCTATTATTTGAACCTCCTCCGGGGCTGCTACCTCCCGATCCCGGCTCAAAGGGTTCATCCACAGGTATTTCAAAACAATCAACCTCTAATTGTATCAAAGTTGTTTTGGTATAACCAGGTTTAGGCTTAACATCGCACTTGCAATTACCTATCTGCTCATAGGTATGAAGCTCGCAGCCACACATTTTGGGTAATATAAACTGGCTAACGGTAGAGGTAATGAAGCATTCAAATTCTCCATCACCTGATGTTTTTGCAATGCTATTGGGATTGGGTTGTTTTCGATTGTGAAGGCCAGGGTTAAAGGCAATGCGCTGCCCCTCCTCATAGGAGTATATTTTCTTTAATTTTCCTTCTTTGTCTTTAACTAATATATCCCCACTATATTTCCTTGCAGTTTTTGAAAATATCCATTTTTCTGCCGGTTTTAGTTCCACCCATTCGGTAACGATTTTCTCAGAAGAGTCTTTATACATCATCAGATAATTAAGAAACCCATACCGAACCATTTTTTTAGGAGAAATATGAACGTATGCATTTTCAATATGTAAGGGAACCATTACGGCATTGGTGCCAATACTTAAATCCCTAAGTGCGGCTGCATCCCATTCAGGTACTGGTGCTTCCATGACATATCCGCCCATTTTTCTTTGGACTGTCTTGAATTGCCTGGCATTAAAAGCCTTGGTTAATTCTTCTTTTGAAAAGTTGGCCTGGAAAAAGTTTTTAGCATCAGCAATCGTTAATGAACGATTTTGAAATCTCTCATTAGAAAATGATTCGTCTTTTCTACAGGAGCTTAATCCGAAGAAAAATAATAATGTAGATATCAGGAAAAGAGATTTTAAAGGAGATTTAAACAAGCTGATATTTTGGTAAAAATCAGATATTCCGGGGGGGAATTTCATAACGATTGATTTTGGTATTCGTTGACAAACATAATGATAAGTTTCCACTTTAACAATGCTTTAGGATAAATGCAGCCATTTTTATTATTTCCAAATTTCCGATTGTTGGTAACCGTGCATAAAGTCCTCTTTACAAATAAGGCAATTGAAGTTGGAATTTATTGATTTAGATTATTTGAGGGTGAAATAATTTATTTTCAATTTGCAAGTTTCAGATTATAAGCCTAGTCAAAATCCAAATACCATCCGTTTTGTTGTTTTAAGAAACCTGGCCATCGCTAATATTTTTGAAGCGGAAGTGGGAGAGAAAGGAGTGGCAGAAGTGGTTTTAAATTTTACCATTCCTCAATACCGGGATTATAAAATTGGTAAATATCTATTAAACTCTAAAAAAGAATACCTGGCAGAATAGGGCGTGAAAGAATTGCATTATAAAAACGTAACGAATAGAGGCCATGCGAAATTCCTTCAGGTAATTGGATTTTCAAATAATGGTCAGGAGTATTTTAAAGATTTGCAATCTCATTAAGTTTAAACAATTAGGTATTTTATGTTTGAGCTTACAGCGAAAGAGTTTGAAAACTTGAGGAGCAAAATTGGCACCTCAAGTCGGGGATACACAAACTTTATTCAGATGGCTTTTAAAGTTACAGCTCTAAAATTAGCAAAAAAAAAGAGCAAATCCCAAAATTGAAATTTGCTTCATACTATATTTTTTTAAAAACAAAATCATTCCTCCGATAGCAATGTTTTCAAAACATGGCCAAGTTCCTTCGCCTTTACTAAGCCGCTTTGCCGGTAAACGATCTTATGATCTTTATTAAAAATTACCCACATTGGAAAGGAAGGTTGCTGATGTGCCCCGCTGACAGCAAGAGCGAAATCATGTAAACCATTCTTATAAGGAGATGGACTAAAAACGGTTTCATTAATTCTTAAGGTGTCTTTTGATTCCGCGTCC
>JBBSSE010000178.1:0-6062 GCA_038242375.1 Chitinophagales bacterium | reverse complement strand
ATTGTACTCTCCACGTCCACCTGCAGTCAGGCGTTTTGGATCTGTTCCATAACTGTTTTGCAACGCCTGAACTACGGAAGAAGCTCTTAAAGCACTTAAATCCCAATTGTTTCGGATATTAGGTCTTGAAATAGCATCATTGTCCGTATTTCCTTCAATCAACACATCGTAATCTTTATAATCTGCAATGATTTTCGCGATTTTTGCTAATGTACTTCCCGCTTTGTCGGAAATTTCATAGCTACCTGATTTATAAAGCATGTTATCGGAAAGTGAAATATACACTACTCCTTTTAATACTTTAACATCCACATCCTGCATTTCTTCCCTGCTTAAAGAGCGTGTAAGGTTATTAGTTAGTACCATATTCAGGGAATCACTTTTGCTTTTAGAAGCGATCAATTCCTGGATATATTTATTTGACATATTAATCTCATCAACCAATTTGGAAACATTCACATTCCCCTGTCCGGCTGTGGTAAGGCATTTATCCAGGGCGGATTGCAGAGATTTTACATGTTGACGCTCTGCATTGATTTGGTCCTGAAGAGATGAAATTGTGATGGTAGCCTTGTCCAGGTTGCTTTTACAGGATTCTCCCTCGCGGGTCAATTCACTGTTTCTGGTCATTAAACTATTATAACCTGATTGCAGCGCATTAAACTTTTTAGTGCTTACGCAACTTGAAAAACCGATCATGGCCGTAACCACGAGAAGGGCGTTGATGTTTATTTTCATTTTATCGTTTTTGAATGAATAAATAAATGGAATTGTCAAGATAATGCATTTGGTATAAAACAAAACTTTTTGAATAGGGAATTTTCTTTTGTTTTAACTATTTGAAAAGATGTTCATGGTATGTGTTCTTATTTAAAAAGAATTTGCATGGTACATTTCTATACTAAATTTCCGAATGGTTCCTCATTTAGAAAATTTCGTACCAGAAATTTTAATTTCGGTTTTCTTTCAGGATTTTGATGAAGAAGCAGGTAATAAAATTCACCTGTTATCTTTGCAGTCTAAAAAGAAAAAAATGGCTGAAGATCTTTTAGTATCAAAAGGAACAAAAGAAGAACAATACAAAGCGTTATTGCCACAAATAAAAGCAGTAATTACTGGTGAGTCGGATATCATAGCTAATATGGGAAATGTAGCCGCGGCATTGAAGGAGCAGTTCGGTTGGTTGTGGGTCGGATTTTATATTGTCAAAAATGATGAACTGGTTTTAGGCCCGTTCCAGGGACCAATAGCATGCACGAGAATTCAAAAAGGACGCGGTGTTTGTGGTGCAAGTTGGTTGCAGGAAAAGACCTTAGTTGTAGCCGATGTGACAAAATTTCCCGGCCATATTTTTTGCAGTAGTGCCTCTGCTTCAGAGATTGTAGTACCTATTATCCGTAATAATAAAGTTCTGGGTATACTTGACGTTGATGATATTGATTTAAATACTTTCGATGCGGTTGATCAGAAATTTTTAGAAGAAATTGTGAGTTGGCTGGAAATGGGTGAGTAAAAAAAGGGAAGTTTTTTTTTGGGGAAGGCTTCTTAAGTGGGGAGTTTACCACATAAATGAGAGACCTGCATTTAAATTGATTGAGCTAATGAATTGTTCTCTTGTTCCAATTTGCCCGAAACTAACCGGAGGATTTCTGGAGTTTTGGATGTTATACAAACCCGGCACCACAAGTCCTCCATCCGTCGCGATTATAGCTTCCTTCGACTCTTTAAATGATAATTTCCTGGTTGTGAAATATTCGGAATTTAGAAAAAGGCTGAAACGATTGTTCAGTTTATAATTTAATCCCGCTCCAAATAAAACCGAAAATCCTTTTGCCGATCCATACTCACCACGAAATGCAGCAAATGCATTACCTGATTTACTTTCTGCCTCTAAATTCGGCGATTTCACAAGGGCTAAACCTGCCAATGCTTTTGCTTTAATTGAAATCTTGTTTGTATGATCTATCGCGTATTCACCGGTAATACCTGCAAGAACAGAACCTGTCATCCAGCTTTTCTTTTCTCCTTCCCAATTGGAATAATTTCTTCCGTCCTGGAAAAAATATGTTTCGCCTAATTGTTTTTCAAATTCGCCGATGTTCAATGCATTTCTCTGACCATAGACCATTGCTTCAAGGCCGATGATTTTCGTCAATTTATAATTAAATGAAAGCTTAACCGTTTCACCTGTTTTTGCATAACCTGAAAATATATTTTCACCATCTGTTTTGGAAAAATCTCCAACAGGAATAGATGTTCCAAGGGAAAGGGACAGTGAATTTCTTCCGGAAATGGATTGTGCGAATAATTGGTAAGGTGCAGAAATTATTATAAGCAGAAGGATAATTAGTTTTGTTTGTTTCATAGATGGCAGGGGTTAGAATGGTGGTCCGCAAGATAATCAATAAGGACAAAATGATTGGAGAGATCTTCTTATTGATTTCACCTGGATAAATTTTATCTTCCATATAAAAAAAGAACCCTTCCATCCTTCAGTTATAAAGTCTTTTAATAAATTGCCATCGTGCAGTCTGTATTAAACCATATTTGGTTTAGTTGGCTTTTTTCGTCAAATTGTGTTTTGTTCCAAATAATAAAATTACAGCAGGAATGCATACAAGGCCTTAGAGGGAAGGCTATGCGTTCCTGTTTTATTAACAACCCGGACTCATAATGGATCCTTTTAAAATTAGAAAATCAAATGATTAAAAAGTTATTGTTGTTTATCTGCGTCGCGACAGTTTTTGCATTCTGCACAGATAAAAAAGACGAAATAAGCTGGACGCAATTATTTAATGGAAAGGATTTAAAAGATTGGGATGTGAAAATTGCGGGTTATCCGCTGAACGAAAATTTCGGGAATACTTTCCGCGTAGAAGATGGGTTATTAAAGGTTTCATACGATGGTTACAATGATTCATTGAAAAACAGGTATGGACATATCTTTTTTAAGAAAAAGTATTCTGCTTATTTAATAGCTGTGGAATACCGTTTTTATGGTAAGCAGGTTTCAGATGGCGCCGGTTGGGCCTACCTCAATAATGGTATTATGTTAGCCTGTCAATCACCTGAAAGCATGCTGCTTAAACAGGATTACCCGATTTCCATCGAGTGCCAGTTATTAGGAAGTGACAGTTCAGCAACACGTACTGATGGAAATGTATGTACGCCGGGAACAAATATTGTTATGAATGGTCAGTTGATTACCCAGCATTGTGTCAATTCCAATTCAGCCCCCAGCTCTGCTTATGAATGGACACGGGTAGAAGCGCTGGTCTTGGGAGATTCCATTATAAAACATATCGTAGGCACAGATACCGTATTGGTTTATGAAAAGCCGACCATAGGCGGAGGAAATGTAAGTAATTATGATCCCCTTGTTAAAAAAGATGGACAGCCTTTGAAAGATGGATATATCGCTTTACAAAGTGAAAGCATGCCAACGGAATTCAGAAAGGTGGAAATAATTAACCTGGAACCGTATATGCATGATCCGGCTAAACTTTCAGCGATCATTCAAAAATTGCAAAATAGACATAAAAAATAGAAAGTGCTTTTTCGAATAAATGGCAGTTTTGTTTGCAGGAATTGGTTCAAGTTAACGCAGGTTTTAAGTTTCCGTTTTATTTCTGCTATTACCATTCAATTAGAGAAACACTTATTCCAATTGTAGTTTGACGGTGATTATAATCAATGAGTGTTTCACCATAACCATCTGCTACCTGCAATTGCAACTTGAAATTTTTGATAACCGGAAATACCCAGTTTGCCTGAATACTTCCACGGTTCCGTTCATCAAAACGAAGGGTATGAGTACCTAATAGGGAAAACTGATGTTTCCCGGCATTGTAAACGACGATTGCTTCGCCGCGCCCGATATAATCTGTAATCAACGGGTTTTCATCGTCTTCGTCTTTTAAACGGATCCAGGGACGCAAGTATATTTGCCAGTTCTTTCTGTCCAGTCCTGCCTGGAAAATTACGCGGTTCCAGCTGCGGGAAAGAGGTAATATGCGGCCATTGGATTGATGCGTAAGAGAAGCCCCCAACATGCGGACTCTAAAACCAAATAAAGAAATCTTCGTGGCAAAATTGAGCATCACTTCAGGTTCATAATTCAACTCCCGGAAGGGGCGTGAAAGTTTTGCGTTATACACCTGCCAATGCGCACGCTGTGTATATCCTACCCATATATCCCCTCCACTGCGAAACATATTTTCAAATATCTTGGTTTTAAGGCTTAATTGAAACCGTGCTTCATAATTATTATACTCTACCGGGAAGGGAAGACTATAGGCAGGATTTTCACTGTAAGGTTGGGTGTTGGGATTGTTTGATTTCCTCCCGGCAGTTACATAAACCTGTTTATAAGGAGTTATAATAAACGTTCCATTGCGGCTGGCTGAATCCAGTTCCCACCGCTGCGTCATGGTTTGCCTGTCGTTGTTTTTCCGGAAGAAATTATTTGACTGGCCCTGTGCAGAAACACCTATTAGAAAGGATAAAATCCCGGTCATTAAAAATAACCGGGAAGTTGTAGGAAAAGATCGTTTAGTCACTTCCATACTTATTTAATATTTAAACATAAAAATAAATCATTATTTTTCTGAATAACTATTATTTGAATAATAAATTTTTACAAATGCCCTGAATTAACGAACCCAAAACTATAAATTATCAACTAATTTCTACCTCTCCACATTCACTCTCACTCCTTCACTATGCGCTGTAAACTCCGGAGCATACATACATTGAATGGTCGTAATTCCATTACTGAAATTTCCGGCATGTGTCACGAACATGGGATACTCAAACACATAAGTTCCTTTCGGTAAATAATTGAAGAAGAAATTAGTGCTTACATCTTTGGTGGTTTCATAATATCCTAAACCACCCTGCCATTTGTATTGGCTGATTACATTCGTTGGTTCCATAGCGGAGGCACGCATATCCTTCATGTGTACGTATTCCATATCACGGTCCACACGTAATTCAATACGAACGTTTATTTTATCACCGATGTGCAAATTTTCGCCGTCATTTACCGGTGTTAGAACAGGTCCTTTATCCGTATTTCTTTCAATGAATAATTTCTTCGAAAGTTTCAAGGGTGTTTCTGCAAAGGTGATCTTATTCAGGTCCTCAAAATATTGCCAGTAAACGGATCCCCAACTTGCAAGTTCACTATTACTTTTAGATGTAGGAGATGTTGTTTTTTCTGATTTTAAAGTCACTTTAATATTGCCCATTTCAGGTTTCACTTTGTCGCCATCTATCCTTCTTTTAAAATAGCCGGTACCTGCATCTTGTTTTTCATCTTTACTATTGAAAGTGGTTGCGCCCAATTGGATAACCACGTTTCTCTCTTCAGATAACCAATCAGTTCCCTGGAGTAAAAGTGCGTATATAGCCTCTGCTGTGGCTTTGGTTGTCTTCCAGTTGGAGGTTTGTTTGTTTTTCAATAACCAGGTTTTCAGGTCACCAATTATTTTGGAATCCTTATCTATTTCTGAAAATGCTTCAATCATTAAAGCCTGTGATTCAATGGGAGCCTGGTACCACCAGTAGCCCGGACGATCCCATTCCTTCCAATACATTCCTAACTCTTCGTTGTTGATAGAATTTTCTTTTAAGGATTGAATAATGGCTTTAGCGGTTTTGTTATCGTCTGACCGGTTAAGTGCAAGTGCAATCATTCCCTGCATGTATTTGCTTTGCGCCAACCAGAATTTTTGTGTTTGCTCACGGTAATAGGTGTACGCTTTTTGCGTAGCTGCCGGTATTTTATAATCTGGGAAGAAACTGCGCATGTATAAATACTGAATGACGATGGTTGAAAGTTGATTTTCTTTCAGATTTGCTTTGCGTTTAATTAATTGATCATAATCTTCTTTCAACCGCGCATCCAGGTAAGGAATTGTTTTTTTTAGGATGGAATTTAATTTATTTTCCTGGTCTGCAGGGTAAGCGTTCAATTGCTTTAAGTGTCCGATGCCTGTTACGATGTATTGAGTTACATAACGGTCATCCGGGCCGCCTTTAAACCAAACGAAGCCACCGTT
>JBBSSE010000177.1:0-6101 GCA_038242375.1 Chitinophagales bacterium | reverse complement strand
TTGTGGTGTGGGGCGGGATCGAACCGCCGACACAAGGATTTTCAGTCCTTTGCTCTACCGACTGAGCTACCGCACCGTTTGATGGCCGGCAAAAATAGAATAATTATTTTAAAATAAAAATCTATTTTTCCTCTTATTTAATTTCCATATTCACAGAGAAATTTTATGCGCATAATCTTGAGTTGCTCGAGCGTATAATTTCCGTCAGAAAGCTCTTCCCGCGCTATCTCCAGGCTGGAAGTCTGGCATCCCTTAAAGTAATCAATTATGTCTTCGATATCGTACTCATCCATCATATCTTCTATAGCATAATCCAAATTTAGCTTAGTTCCACTCGCAACAATCGTCTCCATTTCTTCCAACAATTCTTCAATTTTCAGAGACTTTACTTTCGCGATCGTTTCAAGAGGCATTTTCTTATCGACATTCTGAATAATGAACACTTTGTTATTGTTTCTGTTCACAACACTCTTCATGACAAAATCATCCGGCTTTTCAATATTATTCTCCTCAACGTATTTCTCTATCAGATTAACAAAGGGACGCCCAAATTTCAACGCTTTCCCCACACTTACACCCTGGCATTTTTCAAGCTCTTTAAGCGTAGTTGGATATAAAGTAGCCATATCATTCAAGCTATTCTCTAAAAAGATCACAAAGGGCGGCAAATTACGTTTCTTAGCTTCCTGGTGACGCAGGTCCTTCAACATCTCAACTAATTTAGTATCAAGAGCTACACCTTCACCTGCATCCTCTCCTTCCTCTTCTTCTTCATCACCATCCGTTTCATAAATGTGATTCAAAGCCATTTTAAAGGATACCGGTTTTTTAATAAATGCTTCGCCTTTTTTCGTCAACTTTAAAACCCCATAGTCTTCAATATCCTTTTGGACCAATTCTTCCAGGATCAACTGCCTGATCAAAGAATTCCAATAATGCTCGTCCTTATCCTTACCTGCCCCAAAAATGGGAAGTTCTTCATGACGGTACATTTTAATCTGTGGGTTAAGCCTTCCAAGGATCACGGGGATCGTATAGGTAATCGGAAACCGTTCACCAAGTGCTTTCACCGCTTTCAGGGCTACCAAACATTCTGCTTTTGCCTCAAGCATTTCTTTTGGATTTTTACAATTATCACACTTGCCTCCGCAATTTTCCTGAAGATACGATTCACCAAAATAATTCATAAGAATTTTCCGCCGGCAAACGCCACTTTCAGAATAGGCTACTGTTTCATTAATAAGCTGAGCGCCAATTTCCCGTTCGCTCAGGGATTTGTCGCGCATTAAATGTTCAAGCTTTGCCACATCTTTATGAGAATAGTACAATAAACATTTTCCTTCAAGACCATCCCTGCCAGCTCTTCCTGTTTCCTGGTAATAATTTTCAATCGACTTTGGAATGTTATAGTGAATCACAAAACGAATATCCGGTTTGTCTATCCCCATACCAAAGGCAATTGTAGCAACAATCACCTGAATATCTTCACCGAGAAATTGATCCTGTCTTTGAGACCTGAGCTTGGAATCAAGCCCTGCATGATAGGCAACAGCCTTAATTCCATTGGCCATAAGCATTTGAGCAAGTTCTTCCGTGGTTTTCCTGTTCAAAGTATAAATGATCCCGCTCTTCCCCTTATTCTGAGATATAAACTTTACGATACTTTTTATGGATTGATCCTTTCTCACTTTTGGAACTACCTCATAATAGAGGTTCGCCCGGTTAAAGGAGGAAATATATATAACCGGCTCACGTAAACCGAGGTTTTTAACAATATCGTTTTGCACTTTTGGCGTAGCCGTGGCGGTTAAAGCTATAATTGGTTTGGACGGATCAATTATTTCCATCACTTCTTTCAACCGGCGATATTCGGGACGGAAATCATGGCCCCACTCACTGATACAATGCGCTTCATCCACTGCGAAAAAAGAAATATTCAATTCTTTAAAAAATTGAACGTTTTCTTCCTTAGTGAGGGTTTCAGGAGCTACATAAAGTAATTTAGTTGCACCGGACACCAGATCTTCCCGTACCGTTTTCTGTTGACCTTTATTAAGTGTGCTGTTTAAAAAGTGGGCAATATTATCCGTACTGCTGTAACCTCTTACGAGATCCACCTGGTTTTTCATTAGGGCTATCAGTGGTGAAACAATGATAGCAAAACCTTCGCTGATAATAGCCGGTAACTGATAACACAGGCTTTTTCCTCCACCTGTGGGCATAATTACAAATGTATCTTTCCCGGATAGAAGGCTGTTGATAATTTCTTCCTGGGGATATTTAAATGAATCAAATCCAAAATGTTTTTGAAGATTTTCTTTTAGCAAACCATTTGATTCTGGCTTGACTGTTTTTTTCTTCGGAGAGGATTTGGTGGTCGCTTTAGGAGTGATCTTAGTAGTTGACATGGATTTTACTTTGCTTACGCAGTCTTTTAAATAGATGCTTTCAAAGTTAATTCAAAAGAAACTTAAATGAGTAAGTTAATGTCTTTTTAACATTCCGCTTCAAAACACGTTTTTATGCCTATTTTGTGGATTGAAATCTGCCTCCGTATTTTTGAGGGTTGTCCAGTCATTCATTTAAAGTAGGTTTGCATTTTTAGCTAAACTCACTTGCGGGCGATTATTTAATCAACCACCAGAATCTTCAATTTCAATGAATAAAAGTATAATCAATATTGCCAAAGAAACAATTGCACTTGAAGCAAAAGCATTAAATGAATTGATGCCCTATATTAATGAGGATTTTGAAAGAGCTGTGAAAGCTATTTACGATTGTAAAGGAAGATTGGTAATTAGTGGTATTGGTAAAAGTGCCATTGTTGCACAAAAGATTGTCGCTTCTCTTAACAGTACAGGCACTCCTTCGCTTTTTTTACATGCAGCTGATGCAATTCATGGGGATATTGGAATGGTTCAACAGGAGGATATCGTAATGATCATCAGTAAAAGTGGTGACAGCCCGGAAATTAAAGTATTGGTTCCAATCATCAAAAATTTCAAAAATCCATTCATCGCACTATGTGGAAACGTGCATAGTTATCTGGCCAGAAGTTCGGATATTCTGTTAAACTCAACTGTATCTGCGGAAGCATGTCCTATAAACCTTGCCCCCACCAGTAGTTCGGTGGCACAAATAGCCATAGGAGATGCGCTTGTGGTGTGCCTGATGAATTTAAGAGGTTTTACTGCAGAAGATTTTGCAAAATTCCATCCGGGTGGTACCTTAGGCAAAAAATTATATCTGCATGTTTCCGATCTTTTTATCAACAACGAAAAACCGGTCGTATTTGCAGAAACAGAATTGAGAGATGCTATTATTGAGATAACTAAAAAACGTCTGGGCGTAACCGTTGTTTTGAATAATGAAGCCGATATCGTGGGCATCATTACAGATGGTGACCTAAGAAGAATGCTTGAAAATGATCTCTACAGAGCAGGTGTAAAAGCAAAAGAAATTATGACTGTGAACCCCAAAACAATCGACAAAAACGAACTGGCCGTAGAGGCATTGGATTTAATGAGGAAAATGAATATTACCCAATTAGTGGTAACAGAAAACAAAAAATATGTAGGAATTATTCATTTACACGATCTTGTTCGGGAGGGAATAATTTAATTTTAAAGCAATAAATAATCTTACTTTATTAACAGATAATACGTTATTAATTTTCGGATGAAAAAGCATTCACTTTTTACCGGTAACTATAAAAAAAATATATAAAAACTTATAATCAGCGCAAATGAATTCAAATAATTATGTAGCCATAATGGCCGGTGGAATTGGAAGCAGATTTTGGCCCATAAGCCGCCAGGATTATCCAAAACAATTTCTGGATATTTTAAATATCGGTAAAACCCTTATCCAGTCTACATTTGATCGTTTCGCTGAATTCATTCCTGTAGAAAATATTTTTGTTGTAACATCTCATCAATATAGGGGAATAGTTAAAGACCAATTAAAGAATATAAATCCGGCCAATATTCTATGTGAGCCATCCCGCAAAAACACGGCTGCTTGCATTGCTTACATATCCTATAAATTACAGGAGTTAAACCCGGAAGCAAATTTAATTTGTGCTCCTGCCGATCATTTGATTCTGGATAATACATCCTTCATAAAAGTAAGCCTCGAAGCTCTCGGCTTTACTGAAAAAAATAATGCGCTCGTTACACTTGGAATAAAACCCTTTCAACCAAACACCGGTTATGGATATATTCAATATGAAGAACCCGGCGTGTCTTCAAATATTTTTAAAGTGAAAACCTTCACAGAAAAACCAGATCTGGAACTGGCAAAAACCTTTGTAGCAAGTGGTGACTTTTTATGGAATGCCGGTATTTTTGTTTGGAAAACAAAAAGCATTATCGCTGCCTTCGAAGCAAACCTTCCTGAAATGCATGAACTTTTTTATGGTGCAAGGACTGCATTTTCCACTCCAAAAGAAACAGAGGCAATTGATTTAATCTATCCTATCTGTGGAAATATATCGATCGATTATGGTATTCTTGAAAAAGCCGATAATGTGTATGTGATCCCTTCCAGTTTTGGATGGAGCGACCTGGGAACCTGGGGAAGTGCTTATGAAAACCTGGAAAAAGATTACATGGAAAACGCGGTCGTTTCCGATAATGTTATTCTTTTTGATTCTACCAAAAATGTCGTTCATTCTAATGGAAATAAACTGATTTTGTTACAAGGTCTGGATGATTTTATTGTGGTAGATACACCGGATGCCCTTTTGGTTTGTAAAAAAGACAAGGAGCAAAAGATCAAGGATTATCTCCTCGAAATAAAAAGAAATAACGGCGATAAGTATCTGTAAATTATGCCGATTCCATCCATTATTAGTAAATTACCCGACGTAGGAGAAACCATTTTCACCGTGATGAGTAGTCTGGCTCAAAAACACCGGGCTATAAATTTAGGCCAGGGGTTTCCTGATTTTTCAATGAATGAAAAACTGGTGAACCTCGTACATAAAGCGATGATCGATGGCCATAATCAATACACACATAAAAATGGCTCCATTGAATTAAGGACGGCGCTTGTAGAAAAGATTTCCTTTCTATATAACCAAACGATCGATCCGCTATCAGAGATCTGCATAACACCCGGAGCAACATATGCCATATATACAGCGCTTACTACAGTATTACGGCCAGGTGATGAGGTGATTGTATTTGAACCTGCGTATGATAGTTATTTACCGAATATCGAACTAAATGGAGCTATACCAATCCGGATTGCTCTTAAATACCCTGATTATAAAATAGATTGGCAAGAAGTAAGGGATAGAATAACCCCGGCTACAAAACTGATTATTTTAAACAGCCCGAATAATCCTACCGGAACTATTTTAGATAAACAGGATATAGATACCTTAACAGAAATCGTAAACGAATTCAACCTGCTTATTTTTAGCGATGAGGTTTATGAACATATCATTTTTGATGGGAACGTGCATGAGAGTATTTTAAAATATCCGGAACTCTTTAAACGAAGTTTTGTAACTTTTTCGCTGGGGAAAGTTTACAATTGTACCGGATGGAAACTTGGATATTGCGTTGCACCTAAAGCGCTTATGCAGGAATTTTTGAAGGTTCATCAGTTCAATGCATTCTCCTGTTTTTCTCCGGCCCAATTTGCGATTGCTGCATTCTTAAAGGAGAAAGATGCGTACCTGCTTTTAGGCAGGCAACTTGAAAAGAAGAAAAATTACTTTAAGGACCTGATGTCCGGAACTTCTTTTAAACCTCTCCCGTCTTCAGGAAGTTATTTTCAATTATACAATTACGAAGCAATAAGCCGGGAGAATGAAATAGATTTTGCCATGCGGCTAACGAGGGAAGCAGGCGTTACTGCCATTCCTGTAGCAGCATTTTACAAAGAACCTGTGAATAATTCAGTTCTAAGGTTTTGTTTTGCTAAAAAAGAATCCACCCTTCAGGCAGCAGCAGAAAGACTCATGGAGTTTGAAAAAAATAAACTTTCCACATAATAGCCCGTTTTAAGTTTTTGGTGAATAAAATTTAATGTTCCAAAAAACCTTACTACAATTATAATTTCATCCAAAAAGTTAGCTTGAAATCAAGGAA
>JBBSSE010000176.1:0-6128 GCA_038242375.1 Chitinophagales bacterium | reverse complement strand
TATGACAGTGAATTTCGGATTGAAGTCTGGTGAAAAAATGGTCAGATTCGCTTTCGCGCCAGGCTGGATAATTCCCAAATCATCTCTTTTAATGACCCTGGCGGGATAAGTAGATGCCATCCGAAGACTTTCATCTAGTGGAATACCTGCGTATTCCACACAGTTTTTTACTGCTTGTAAAAGTGTCAACCTGCTTCCGGAAAGAGTTCCATCAGGAAGCGTAAACCTGTTCTTTTGTTTTACATGAATATAGGCACCTTCTTTCACTTCCTCCACAGCATCGGTAATTAAGAAAAGTCTTTCCTGCATGAATTTTTTACTCAAAATAAGCGTGTTATAATCCACATGAATTCCATCAGCGATAATACTTGCGTAAGCATTTTCAGAAAGAAAAGCTGCACCGGGCAATCCGGTATCCCGGTGATGTATTGGAGACATTGCATTAAATAAATGCGTAGTGGTGGTTACTCCATTTTCAAACCCCAGTTTGGCTTCTTCAAATGTGGCATTACTATGACCGGCAGAAACCACCACCCCATTTTCCGTGAATAATTTTATTATTTCCGGAGTACACATTTCCGGAGCCAGCGTGACCATTTTAAGTACTCCGTCCGCTTCCTTCAATAATGTTTCAACTTCCTCCCTTTCTGGCCGCTTAATATATTCAAGGATGTGCGCACCTCTTTTGACCGGATTTAAATATGGACCTTCAAAATGAAGCCCTAATAAAGCAGGATGCGGGTTTTGTTTTACAATTCGGATCGCTTCCTTAAAAACGTCAATGGAATTTGTAGCAAGAGTTAAAAGAAAGCCTGTAGTACCGGTACTTACCAGGCTGTTAATCATGGATTTTAAAGCGGGTTCGGTAGGTTCATTCGAAAAAAGGTGGCCTCCTCCACCATATATTTGTAAGTCAATCAATCCGGGTGCCAATACACCATTTTGACAATCTATTTTAATCGCGTCTGAAGGAATCGCATCCTCCTCTACAAATCCTTTTATTTCCCCCTCCTCCGTGAGGAGAACTTTATTATTAATTTTTTCGTTGCTCGTATAAATAGTGGCATTGAAAAATGCTTGTACCATATCTGTCGACTTTTTATTTAGAAAATAAAATTACCTAATAAGTAAAAGGTAATTAAAAAATTTAAATAAGCAGTGCAATTAGAATATAAAATTAACGAAAACATGCAGATAAACGCAAATAATTTTTTATACCAGAGAATCATGTTCCTAAAAGTATATATACTAAGAGCGTTTACAATCTAACATTGTGCGCGTATTAAAAATATTAAATTAAAATAAGCGCAAATAAACGCACAAAACATTTTAGATAAATTCAGATTAAAAATGCTTCCTGAAATTTGTTTCTTTACTTTGCTTTAAAAAAATATTGACACGCATTGGATTGATATCAGACACGCATAACTTCCTGGATGAAACCGTATTTGAGCATTTTAAAAACTGTGATGAAATATGGCATGCCGGCGATTTCGGGTCAGCAGAAATAGCAGATAAACTAAGTTCCTTTAAACCATTAAGAGGAGTTTATGGAAATATAGATGGCTATGATATTAAAAGCATGTTGCCCGAACAAATGGTGTATCAATGCGAGGGCGTAAAAGTATTAATGCGCCATATAGGAGGATATCCTCCCAGGTATAATCCTGAAACCAAAAAAGAATTGTTGATGCACAAACCTCAATTATTTATTTCGGGCCATTCTCATATCCTCAAGATTATGTACGATGATAAGCTGCAGTGCCTTCACATGAACCCGGGCGCGGCAGGGAAGCATGGATGGCATAAAGTGAGAACGCTCATTCGTTTTACAATAGATGAAAAAGACATGAAAGATTGTGAAGTAATCGAACTATCTTAAAGAATTAAATATTCTCCTGCAAATAAGAGCATTCGTTTCCATTTGATTCAGTGAACAGGTAAAGTACATTATTCGCGACTGTGCACATATAGGATAAAAGTCCTCTTTAATAAAATTCTGAATAGATGTTGCGCTCGTCTAAGTATCTTTAGCACCTTTAAATTAAGGTTCTATGTTAAAAGTTGGTGTATTTGGTGTTGGACATTTAGGAAAATTTCACCTGAATAATTGGCAGGAAATAGAAGGCGTCAAAATAGTCGGATTCTATGACCCTTCAAACCTTGAAGCTGCGGAGGTTAAAAAAAAATACGGAATTAAACGTTTTATAAATCCGGCTGATCTGATGGACAATTGCGATATTGTAGATATTGTAGCTCCAACCACGGCACATTTTGATCTGTGCAAAATGGCCATTTTAAAAAGTAAACATGTTTTTGTAGAAAAACCGCTTGCCAACACCATGCCCGAGGCAAAGGAAATTGTAAAACTGGCAAAGGAAGGAAATATCAAATTCCAGGTAGGACATGTAGAAAGATTCAATCCCGCATTGCTTGCTGCAAAAGAATATAATCTGCAGCCAATGTTTATAGAAGTGCACAGGCTGGCACAATTTAATCCAAGAGGTACAGACGTGAGTGTGATTTTGGATTTGATGATTCACGATATTGATATTATTCTTTCTTTGGTAAAAGGAAATGTAAAAAGCATACACGCTAATGGAGTAAATGTATTGAGCGATACGCCGGACATTGCCAACGTCCGGCTTGAATTTGATAATGGTTGTGTAGCGAACCTTACTTCTTCCCGCATCAGTATGAAAAAAATGAGAAAGATGCGTTTGTTCCAAAAGGATTCTTACATAGGCATCGACTTCCTGGAGAAAAAGACAGAAGTGATAAAATATAAATCTCCCGATGACAAAAACGTTTTTTCTTTTGATATAGATACCAATCATGGTAAAAAGACAATTGCCATAGCAGCACCTGAAATAAAAGAGAACAACGCAATATTGATGGAACTTACCAGTTTTAAAGACGCAATACTTAATAACACACCAACTGCTGTAAGCGAAATAGACGGCTACAGAGCGATGGAAGTTGCTCATTTAATATTGGAAAAAATAAATCGCAATCAAATTATTTAATTTAAATCCAACCCGGAACTGAATACCCGTTTACATATCCGCTCCTATATATTGGGGGATTTTGTATCGGCCATCATTGCCTGGTCGATATTTTTTGTTCTGCACAGACATTACGCCAATTCCCCAATTGAATTTAATCAAAAATATATTGCCGGAATAATACTATACCCGGCTTGTTGGCTGGTTTTGTACCATCTTTTCGGAACCTATAAAAATCTTTATTATAAATCCAGAGGAGTAGAATTACTAAACACTCTTTTCAGCACTTTCCTGGGAACAATCATTATCTTTTCTATATTAATCCTGTATAATAGAGACGAGTATCTTTCCACTTTTTTTAGAGAATTTTTCATCCTTTACTTTTTACAGTTTTTTATCACCTACCTGGTTCGGTTCATATTTTTAACTAAGGCACACTATCATTTACAGCATGGGCTGGTATGGTTTAATACACTTATCATCGGAACAAAGGAATCATCTATTTCGCTTAAAAACTCCATTGACAAAAACAAGGAAAAAACAGGTTACAAGATTTGTGGATTCGTAGATATTAATGAAGAGGATGTAACTGTGAATAATGAAATTCTTCGTTTTGGAAATTTATCAAACCTAAATAGTGTTATTGATAAACAAGAAATAAAGGAGGTCATTATTGCTTTAAAAAATGAAGAAAGAAACCATCTTCAAAAAATTCTGCAATTATTGGCGGAAAAAGACGTGCATGTAAAACTTCAACCTGACCAGGTAGACATTTTAAGCGGTTCTCTGAGGACAACCAATATTATGGGTGTTTTGCTCATAGATATTCATACCGGGTTAATGAATCCCTGGCAGCAAAATATTAAGAAACTGGTAGATGTAATTCTTTCCGTTACAGGTTTCATTTTATTATCCCCGCTGATCGTATACTCCGCTTTCCGCACGAAATTCTCCTCCAAAGGAAGTATCTTTTTTTCCCAGGAAAGAGTCGGGCTTAAAGGCAAAAAATTCCGTATCCATAAATTCAGGTCCATGCTTCCTGATGCGGAAAAAGATGGTCCCATGTTGAGCAGCGATAATGATGAAAGAATTACATCCTGGGGAAAAGTCATGCGGCAATGGCGGCTGGATGAACTACCTCAATTATGGAATATTTTAAAAGGTGAAATGAGTCTTGTCGGTCCCCGCCCGGAAAGACAATATTACATTGATCTGATCACAGAAAGACGCCCTGAATATAAATTATTATTAAGAGTAAAACCCGGCTTAACAAGCTGGGGAATGGTGAAATATGGATATGCAGAAAATGTAGAACAGATGATTGAACGGATGAAATATGATATCATTTATATTGAAAACATTTCTCTTGCCCTCGATTTTAAAATAATGATTCATACTATAAAAATTATTTTTTCAGGTAAAGGAAAATAATAGCATAAGTGCAAATCCTATGGATTTTGAAACTCTAAATCAGGCCTTTTCAAAATGATTATAGTAAGAAATAATCTTGCTACCACAAATAAAAAAGGACATTGTCTCCCGCGTTTCATAACGCAATCACCATAATTCTTATAAGCATTCTTAACAATGTTTGCACAGCATCCAATAAAAAAGGTTCTAAAAGCGTTGAACAATTACCAGCATTCTAAATCTAACACCCATTAGAAACGAAATAGCCACCTATGAAAAAACTTTACCCTGGTATTCTATTCCTTTTAATGATGTGTTGTTGGACACAACGCTCATTTGCTCAAAATTGCCAATTGCTCACGGCTGCCATTCAGACAAATGAATCAAGATGCGCAGCAACAGGCTCAATTGAGATAAATCCTTCCGGAGGAACCGGATCCTATAAATATAAAGTAGAAGGTCCCGTAAATACAGACTTTACAACTTCAAATTCAATTACCGGCCTTTCCGCAGGAATATACAATGTGATCGTAAATGATATTGTTAGTAATTGCACCTTTATAAAAAAAGGAGTAATCGTAACAGGATCTTACGAAGATCCAAGGTTTGGACTGGAGGGAATCGATGTTACCTGTGATAATGGAAATAACGGATCCATAAAAGTGAGAGGTCTCCAACGTGGAATGGCACCTTTCAGTTATTCCATAGTTGCTCCTTCTCCCACAGGTGCGGGTACAACAAATACTACAGGAATATTCCAAAACCTGGCTGCAGGAGATTACAGTATTCAATTGAGGGATTCATGTGGAGGTATTCAAACCAGAACTGTGACGGTTAATAATTATACCTGGAAAATAGATTCACATACGTTCACTAAATTTTCCTGCGATTCCGCGGCAGGTGCAATCAAAGTTTCTGACAACAGGGGAAATGTAAGTACAATCCACAGTATTTCCGGGTTTCAATATGGGTTTGTCAAACCTTCCGGTGACACCACCTGGTTTGATAAAACTGACTTAAGAATAGGCGCAAACGGAATCAGTTCAGTGGTTTTAGTGGTAAAAGATCCATGTGGAAAAGTAAAAAAAATTACGGCTCCATTATCATTCACACCTACTCTGAATAATAATGTTACCATTTCTGACAAAGCATGTACTAATTTTTCAGCCGTCGTTACGGGAATTAAAAATTTTACCAACCCGGTATTTAGTTTTTATGATAAAGACAATGTGTTGGTCACATCAAATAATACCGGGAAATTTACCGGTCTTTCCTACAGCAAAAACTATTGCATCAGGGCTTTTGACGAATGTTCCGGAACTATAATATCAAGATGTTTTATTGAACAAGCTTTGCCTATTTTCATTAATAAGGAAGTACTCATCAGCAATAAAAACTGTATAACATTTGATGCAAAAGCCACGGGTTTAACAGGCTTCACAAATCCTATTTTCATTTTACTAAAGAATGGAATATATATGAGAAATAACACCACAGGAGAATTTAAAAATCTGGAATATGGAAGCTATTGCATGGTTTCCCAGGATGGATGCCGTGACACTTCTATCACCCAATGTTTTACAGTAAAACCGCCGGTGCCAAGGGTGGATCCGGTAATAATCCCGTCTTACGTGAACTGCGTTGATTTTGGAATTAGTGTTGGAGGCGACAGTCTTACTCTCCCAACTTATTGTCTTTACGATTCTGCAAATT
>JBBSSE010000175.1:0-6128 GCA_038242375.1 Chitinophagales bacterium | reverse complement strand
TGAATCAAATCCATCATACCCGCTTAAACTTTCTTATGCAAATTTGCAAACAGATCCGGATGCAAAAACAAGTATTTTAAAGGTTTCTAAAAGATGGACGACAACAACGAAAATCCGTTTGCAATTTGCCGGGAATATTTCAGAAGAATATTTGCAAACGAACAATGAGGAATCCGTACAAGTTAACCTTGAAGAAGTCAGAAATAATTTTCTTGCTTCGGGAAATAACTTATTTGATTTTGTGCAGGGGTACAATTTTGAAAAAGAACTTTCTTTTGATGAAAAAGTGACCATCTATTGTCAATTGATTTCTTTATATGAAGACAGCTTTGAAATTGAAGAGAACTATGATTCGCAAAATGAAATAGAGTATGCAATGGTTTATCCAAAATAAAAACAAATGGAAGCACCCAAACAAACAGCATTAATTTTTGAAATATTGAGTAAAGGGCAATTCATTTGTTCCAGCAGCTCCGATGAAGAAATGCGTAAACTATACAATGTTATAGATGATGAGGAAAATTTTGAATTTCTCTACAATTATTTTCTGCACATCGATTTTATTCTGGAAAAAGGAAATGAATATTTTTATTTTTCCAGGAAGGAAACCAAAGCCGATCTTGAACGAAAGATAGAACAGGCTTTCAAATGGATTGATATTTTAGATTTCTTTAAAACATATGACAGCTCTTTTAGCGCAGGCTATCGGTTTTCTCCTTCGGACATCCTGGTAAAGACGAAAGTGGACGCAGAATTAAAAACGAAATTGGAAAGCCTGAAAAAATACAGTGGCGGAAAGGAAAATCATGCTGAGATAGTTGAGAAAATTTTGGATAGCCTGGAAAAAGATAAGTTTATGGAAATGGAAAATGTCAATTTGCATCAATATAAAGTGTTGACTTCCTTCCATTACTTAGAACAATTAGTCATGACAATACATATACCCGAAGAGACCATACATGAGATACCTGAATAAAATAATTTTAATCAATAGCGCTTCTGTAAAATATGCCGAAGTAAATGTGGATGGCAATGTCCATTTTATTGGCACACAAGGAGTGGGTAAGAGTACTCTGCTAAGAGCTTTACTGTTTTTTTATAATGCCAATCAACAAAAGCTGGGCATACCTGTTGGTAAAAAATCCTTTGCAGAATTTTATTTTCCCTTTCAGGATTCCTATATCATTTATGAAGTAAGCAGGGAAACCGGATCTTACTGCATTCTGGCTTTTAAATCGCAGGGTCGGGTTTGTTTTCGATTTATCAATACTGGGTACGATAAAAAATATTTTATTGGAGAAGAAGGTCGTGCATTTGAGTCATGGGAAAAACAAAAAGTTGCCTTTGGAAAAGAGATTTCTTATACCAAAAAAATTGACCGGTATGAAGATTACCGCAATATACTTTATGGCAATAGTCAGAGTGTCGGGCCTGAATTTAGAAAATATTCTATCCTCGAGAGCAAACAATATCAGAATATTCCGAGAGCCATACAGCATGTGTTTTTAAATTATAAAGTTGAGAGCGAGTTTATAAAAGATACGATTATCAAATCATTGAATGAAGAGGAAGTAAGGATTGAGTTATCGAATTATGCACATCATTTAAAAGATTTTGAGACGCAGCTTAATGACATTAAAAAGTGGACGGAGAAAGCAAGAAATGGGGAAATTCTGGTGCGCAAACAGGCTGAAACCATTACCACAACCTATCTGTCTATCCGACATCTGGAAAGAGAAAAGATGAAACTTGCCCGTGAATTGAGCTGGCAATTACACCGGATATTGCAGGAGCAACCTATCCTCCGGGAAAGGTTGGGAAATCAGGAAAATAAGATCGGGCAGTTACACCAGAAATTAACCGATATCGATAAAAGATTTCAGAATAAAAAAGATAAAATAACCGGTGAGATAAATATCCTTGAAAGCAAGATAAAAGAGGCAAAAATAAAACTGGAAGAATATGAATCGATTAATATTTATCAAATAATTGAAAGAGTAACAAGGAAAAATGAATTGGAAAGTGAACACGCAAATCTCCGGCAACAAAAGGAATTAATTGAAGGAAAGTTTGTGGATATTAACCAGAAATATGAAGCCAGGATCAATCAATTTAAAAACCAGTTCACAGCCTTTGAAAATGCGAAAATAACTTCTGAAAACGGGATCAGTATTGACTTTATCGACTTTAAAGAGAATCTAAATAGAGAGTATGAGATTTTATTGAACGATATCCTGGATCAGCATGATGAGAAATTAGAATTAGCCAATAACGGTGTGGAAGAAAAGAAATCGGTCATTCAAAACCTGCGAATTAGAGAATCAGAATTAAAGCATCGCCGTTTTTTTGAAAAGGAAATGGCTCAATATGAAAATGATATCCGCTCTTTCAGAGATAAAATTAATATTGCTCAAAATGAAAACAAACAACTCTTGGGGGAAATCGAAACGCTTAAAAAACAATGGGAGTTCGATAAAGAAAGAGCAGAAGAAATAGCCGCGCAAAAAAGAACCAATTTTTCCCTTGAAATAATGATGCTGGAAAAGAAAATCTCTTCCATTGAAAATAAACTGGATAATAGTAAAGATTCTTTTTATGGCTGGTTAAACCGGGAATATCCGGGTTGGGAAAATACAATTGGAAAGGTGGTTGATGAAGAAACTATTTTGTTTCAAAAAGATTTGTTCCCGCAAAAACTTTCTGAAAATGAATTAAGTTTTTATGGAGTAAAACTGGATTTGGAAGAGATCAACAAAGTTGTGAAGACGGTTGCAGATTATGAAAATGAGAAAGGACAGCATTTTGAAAAGATTGGCGAAATTCAAAAGGATTTATCGAATTTATCAGCTCAATCAATCATTGAATCTGATAATCTAAAACGGAAATATCATCCGGTGGTTAATAAACATAAAGATACTGTTAGGACGAATGAATACCATATAGGAATGCATATTAAAAAACGGGATGAGGCGACAGTGAACCTGGAAGATTATCGGAAAAAAGCCCTTGCAGAAAAAAAAGCTGCACTTGAAAAGATACAAGAAGATGTTCAGAAGAATAGCGAGGAACAGGTTGTTTCAGAAAATGCGGTGAGAGAGATTCAGAAAATCATTCAAAAACAGGTAGAGCAAAAAAGAAGAGAAAGAGATCGGAAAGCGGACCTGGAGCAAAGCAGAATCAATGAATTGACCAGAGATATTCGTTTAGCTATAAAGGATAAGGATTCAGTGATTAAACATGAAATTGCCGGATTGAAGGAGGAGCAATTGAAGGAATTGGGCTTGAAAGGTGCTGATACAAGAAGGATTGCAGAAATAAATAAAATGATTTCTAGCCTGGTGGCAGAATTAAATTTTATTGAGGCAAACAGGGATAAAGTAGCCGAGTTTAATAAAGATAAAAGAGAGCTTTTTGATAGAGCCCCTAAATTTAGAAGTCAAAAATCCCAATTCGCCGGCCAACTGGAAACTGAACAGGAAAAATATCAGTTAAGCCGTCAAAAGCAGGTAGATGAAATGGATGTTTTGAAAATAGAAACCCAAAAGCTTCAGGATGATTTAAAGAATATAGCAGAAGATTTGGAAAAATATCAAAACTTTGAATTGACAGAAGGTTTTAGAAGCCTGGGTGTATTGCCGGATAAACCAAATGATGATTTCAGAACAGAGAAGCGATGCTCCATATTGATAGATGAATTTAATCAAACTTATTACACCGGAATAAGGCGATACAATGATTTACAGGAAGCGGTCAATAAATTCACCAGCCATTTTTCTCCAAATAATATTTTTAGTTTTAAAACAAACCTGATAGAACAATCTGAATTTTTCCAATTCGCAGAAGAACTGAAAGAATTTATAGACGAAGATAAAATAGCCACTTATGAAAAAAGAGTGAATGAACTTTTTGCTGATATCATAAAATTAGTCGGAAAAGAAACCACCGGTTTATTGTCGAGGGAAGGGGAAATTGAAAAAGTGATTAATGGAATCAACAGGGATTTTGTAAAAAGAAATTTTGCCGGTGTCATTAAAAGTATTCAATTAAGATTGGTTATAAGCTCGAATAGAATTGTTCAGCTATTAACTGAAATTAAAAACTTCAATGATGAGAATATTCATGATTTAGGCGAGGCAAATTTGTTCTCTTCCAATGAACAAACGAGGGAAGTGAAAAATAAAAAGGCGATTGGTTTATTGTCGATGCTGGTAAAAGCGATCAGTGATTATAAACATGATGTAATTCATCTTTCAGATTCATTTGAACTGGAGTTCAGGATCATTGAAAATGATAATGATACCAATTGGGTGCAAAACCTGGCAAATGTGGGTTCAGACGGAACAGATGTTTTGGTAAAAGCGATGATAAATATTATGCTTCTGAACGTGTTTAAAGAGAATGCCACCAAAAATAAATTCAAGGATTTTAAACTGCATTGTATGATGGACGAAGTAGGAAAACTACATCCGAATAATGTTCGGGGAATTCTCAAATTTGCAAACGACCGGAATATTAATCTGATCAATAGTTCTCCCCAATCCTTTGATGCGCTTGCTTATCGCTATACGTATAAACTTGCGAAGGATGCTAAAAATATTACTGTCATTAACCGCTTAATAACCAATAACAGAGTAAAATTATGAAATTGCCCATAGTGCTTGCCGAAAAATTACTATTGCTTTCGAGGGGCGGGAAAATTGCATCCAGCAAAATGAAGCATTCTATTATTTTAGATTTAATTACCGAAGGAATTATTCATCGTCCGGGAAAAGTAAATAGTATTCTCCATGTAATAGATCCGGCGCAATTAATATTATATCTGAATAACCGTTTTTCTATTTCGAATCTTGAGGAGTATATCGAAACATTTAAACAGGAGGAAATAACGCGCGCGGAACAAATTGCGGTAGCCGCAAATTCCAAAACGAAAAAAACGAGAACATTTAAAGGTTTTCTCATAAACAGTTATACTCCAATATCAGCAGTATTAAATGGTAATCTATTCATTGTTGAACCTGCGGAAGGAAGTTTTGATTTCATTTATGATTATGAAAATTTTATTCCTGATAAGAAAGTGATCATTATTGGAATTGAGAATTCTGAAAATTTTCGTTTTATCGAAAAACAGGCATATTTATTTAAAAATGAAGAAGTACTTTTTGTAAGTCGTTATCCGCAAAGTCAGAGCAAAGATTTACTTAAATGGTTAAGATCAATTCCAAACAGCTACCTGCATTTTGGGGATTTTGATTTTGCCGGCATAGGGATCTATTTACATGAATTTAAGAAGCACTTAGGAGATAAAGCCGCTTTTTTAATTCCGGAAAATATTGGTGCGATCATTAATAAATTCGGGAATAAAAAATGCTATGATATACAAAAAATAAATTTCAAAGTATCAGACATTCGCGAAGAAAAACTGGTTGAATTAATAAATACAATTCATCAATATAAAAAAGGGTTAGAACAGGAGATTTTTTGTCATGAGGAAATCCATCAGTTTTTAAAAGAAAATATAAATAACTTTCCATCTCAATAAGGACGAAGGAATCCTTCCGGAATTCCCCGGTTTAAAATTTTTTAATGAAACACCCGTTGATAAACCATCTTCTCCCTTTACATGGAATAAATATCTTTCAACTTCGTTAATATCTTGCAAGAGGTCATGTAACTTCTTTAAACTATTGTACATTCGTTTTTTTTATATTAATATTCTAATTTTTAATTCTTTATAATAATGAAATCATTTTTAGTAGCTGCTTCCATATCAATATTATTTCTTACTTCGTGCGATAATAACAGCCATGCGGATATAGATACCAGTTTGCCCGCCACAACAAATGCCGTAGCACCTGTAGATGCAAATATTTTAAATAACAATCTTTCTGAAACTGGCGTAGTATTACCTGTAGGCGAAGGAAATCAATTCCAGCAGGAAGTACAGCAGGCACCTGCCGAAGTTTACCAGGCGGCTGGATTAAATCCTCCACATGGTCAACCTGGTCATGATTGTGCTGTTGCTGTGGGTGCTCCATTAAATGGTAGTCCATCGGCTAATTCTGCTGCGCCTTCTGCTCCCGCAATGAACTTTCCCACTGCTACTCCATCGCCAATGCCTGTTACAGGTG